>NZ_DEPK01000128.1:0-7827 GCF_002358725.1 Microbacterium sp. UBA3394 | reverse complement strand
CGTCACGATCAGGTAGACGCCGAGCGCGGCGAGCACGTAGAGCCCCGACCACTTGACGGCGCCGGCGCATCCGGCTGCTGCACCCGCGGCGATGATCCACGGGCGGTTCCACAGCACCGGGCCCCATTCGTGGGGTGCGTCGCGGGATGCCGTCCGGGCGGCGATGCGCGCGGCGTGCCCGCGGGCATCGAGCGCCACGAACCATGCCGCCAGGAGCACGAAGAACGCCAGGAAGGTGTCCAGGAGTGAGACGCGGCTCATCACGATCGCCTGACCGTCCACGGCGAGCAGTAGCGCGGCCACGGTGGCGAAGGCGACCGATCGCGTGAGGGTGCGGGCGAACAGGTAGAGCACGAGCACCATGGCGGTGCCGAACACGGCGGCTGCGATCCGCCAGCCGACGGATGAATCCGCGCCGAACAGGGCCATGCCGACGCCGATGAGGAACTTCCCCAGGGGGGGATGCACGGAGAAGCTGCCGGTCGCGAGGAAGGTGTCCGTCTCGCCCTGGGCGAAGTCTGCGTCGGCGCCCTCCGGCCAATCCGCCGTGTAGCCGAGCACCCACTGGCTCCATGCGTCCTTGACGTAGTAGGTCTCGTCGAAGATCAGGACGGCGGGGTGCCCCAGATTCCACAGGCGCAGGATGCCCGCCAGCACCGTCACGATCACGGGTGCGAGCACCGCCCACCGACGGGCAAGCACGGGGTCCGCGCGCAGGCGCGTGGTCACCCGGTCGTACCACGTCGCCTTCGTCGCCGGCCTCGGCCTCGTCTCGGCTGTCGCGCTCACGCGGCCGGTGCCCCGCCCTCGTTCCGCGGCTGCCGCGGACGGATCGGCGGGCTCGGGCTTCGACACGTCGTCCAGCCTATGCTGGGGCGGTGATCATCCTGGCCGCGACCCCGATCGGCAACCTCGGCGACGCGTCGACACGGCTGATCGAGGCTCTGGCAACGGCGCAGACGATCGCCGCCGAGGACACCCGCACCACCCAGCGGCTGCTGGCGGCGCTGGGCATCGACAACCGGCCTCGGCTCATCGCTCTGCACGACCACAACGAGAAGGATCGCGCCCACGACCTCGTGGAGCTCGCGCGCGACGCCGACGTGCTGCTGCTCAGCGACGCTGGCATGCCGACCGTGAGCGACCCGGGGTACGGTGTCGTCGCCGCCGCAGCAGCGGCCGGCGTGACCGTCACCGCGATTCCCGGTCCGAGTGCGGTGGTGACGGCGCTCGCCGTCGCGGGGCTCCCGACGGATCGCTTCACCTTCGAAGGGTTCGTGCCGCGCAGGCCGGGCGAGCGTGCCCGGATGCTCGCGGAGCTCGATGCCGAATCGCGCACGATGGTGTTCTTCGAGGCGCCGTCCCGCACGGCGGCCACGCTGCACGACATGATCGCGGCGTTCGGTGCCGAGCGTCGCGTCGCCGTCTGCCGGGAACTGACGAAGCTGCACGAACAGGTCGTGCGCGGGAGCCTGAACGAGGTCGCCGCATGGGCGGACGAGGGCGTGCGCGGCGAGGTCGTGATCGTCGTCGCCGGCGCGGAGCGGCGAGCCGTCGCCTTCGGCGACGCGGTCGATCAGGTCACCGCGCTCGTCGCCGGCGGCGCACGACTGAAAGAGGCTGCCGCGGAGGTCGCCGAGGCCACGGCGCATTCGCGCCGCGATCTGTACCAAGCTGCGCTCGCCGCGCGAGACTGACGACGCAGGGGGTCCGTCACACGGGGACGGGTCACCGGGACGGGCAACTAGAATTCTCGGGTGAGTACCGGCCGATCCTTCTACATCACGACGCCGATCTATTACCCGAGCGATGTGCCGCACATCGGGCACGGCTACACCACCGTCGCCGTCGACACCCTCGCGCGCTGGCACCGCCAGGCCGGGGACGACACCTGGATGCTCACCGGCACCGACGAGCACGGTCAGAAGATGATGCGCGCCGCCGCGGCCAACGGCGCGACGCCGCAGGAGTGGGTGGACCGTCTCGTCACCGAGTCGTGGTTCCCGCTGCTGGAGACCCTCGACGTCGCCAACGACGACTTCATCCGAACCACCCAGGATCGTCACGAGGAGCGCGTGAAGGCGTTCGTGCAGGCGATCTACGACCGCGGCTACATCTACGCCGGCGAGTTCGAAGCGCTGTACTGCGTGGGCTGCGAGGAGTTCAAGACCGAGGCCGAGATCCTCCCGGGCACCGGGGAGTTCGAAGGACTCAAGGTGTGCGCGATCCACTCCAAGCCGCTGGAGCTGCTGCAGGAGAAGAACTACTTCTTCAAGCTCAGCGAGTTCCAGGACCGGCTGCTGGAGCTCTACGCGTCGCAGCCCGACTTCATCCGCCCGGAGTCGGCCCGCAACGAGGTCGTCTCGTTCGTGCGGAGCGGACTGAAGGACCTGTCGATCTCCCGCTCGACCTTCGACTGGGGCATCGAGGTGCCCTGGGATGACAGCCACGTCATCTACGTGTGGGTGGACGCGCTGCTCAACTACGCCACCGCGGTCGGCTACGGGACCGACCCGGAGCAGTTCGACCGGCGCTGGCCGGCGTACCACGTGGTGGGCAAGGACATCCTGCGCTTCCACGCCGTCATCTGGCCGGCCATGCTCATGGCGGCCGGTCTCGACGTGCCTCGCGGCGTGTTCGCCCACGGATGGCTGCTCGTCGGCGGCGAGAAGATGTCCAAGTCGAAGCTCACCGGCATCGCCCCGACCGAGATCACGGATGTGTTCGGCTCGGATGCGTACCGGTTCTACTTCCTCTCGGCCATCGCCTTCGGCCAGGACGGCTCGTTCTCATGGGAGGACCTCTCCGCGCGGTATCAGGCCGAGCTCGCGAACGGGTTCGGGAACCTGGCATCGCGCACCGTCGCGATGATCGGCAAGTACTTCGACGGCGTCGTGCCGGCGCCCGGCGGCTACACCGAGGCCGATCTCGAGATCCAGCGCGTCGTCGCGGATGCGGCGAGCGGGGCGGATGCGGCCATGGAGCGTTTCCGCATCGACGAGGCGATCGACCGCATCTGGACGATCGTCGACGAGCTCAACGGCTACATCACGATCAACGAGCCGTGGGCGCTGGCCAAGGACGAGGCCAAGCGAGAGCGACTGCAGACGGTGCTCTTCACCGTCGCGGAGGGGCTCCGTGCTTTGACCGTGCTGCTGTCGCCGGTGATGCCCGAGGCCACCGCGAAGCTGTGGCTCGCCCTCGGCGTGAGTGAGACGCTGGGATCGCTGGAGGAACAGCTCATCCGCGAGGCCGGAAAGTGGGGGGCGCTACGCCCCGGCACCACCGTCAACGGCTTGGCCCCCCTCTTCCCCCGCGTCGAGCAGGCCTGATCCCGCCGGCGCCCCGCGCCCTGCGGCATCCACCCCTGCCCTGCGGCATCGACAACCTGGTGATGTCCCACTTTCTGTCCCTATGGGCGGCTATGGCGACGGAAAGTGGGACATGCAGCAGGATGGGGGAGGCTGGGGAGGCTGCACTGGGAAGCATCAGGATGTGGAGCGACCGGATGGAGGGAGAGGCGAGCGATGAGCGATCCGAGCGCGTACGTGCGAACGCGGGAGAAGGGGGCGCGCGACATTCGGTATCCGGATGCGCCCGCGCCGCTGGCGGTGCCCGTCTACGACAATCACGCCCACCTCGAGATAGAGGACGGCGATGATCCGCTGAGCCTCACCGACCAGCTCGACCGCGCCGCCGAGGTCGGCGTGGTGGGCGTCGTGCAGGCCGGAGGAGACATCGAGTCCAGCCGCTGGTCGGCCTGGGCGGCCTCCTCGGATCCGCGCGTCCTCGCGGCGGTGGCCATCCACCCCAACGAGGCCCCGCTGTATCGGGATGCGGGACGCCTTGACGAAGCGATCGCGGTCATCGACGAGCTTGCCGCACAGCCGCGCGTGCGTGCGATCGGGGAGACCGGGCTGGACTTCTTCCGCACCGACGAGCCCGGCATCCCCGCGCAGCACGAGTCCTTCGAGGCGCACATCGCGCTCGCGAAGAAGCACGGCATCGCGATGCAGATCCACGACCGCGACGCTCACGATGCGGTGCTCAAGACGCTGTCGCGCGTCGGCGCCCCGGAACGCACGGTGTTCCACTGCTTCTCCGGCGACGAGGCGATGGCCGGCATCGCCGCCGAGCGCGGCTACTGGCTCTCGTTCGCCGGCAACGTCACGTTCAAGAACGCCCAGAACCTGCGTGACGCGTTGCACGTGACGCCGGTCGAGCGCATCCTCGTCGAGACGGATGCGCCCTTCCTCACGCCGACCCCGCATCGCGGACGCCCCAACGCCCCGTACCTGATCCCGGTCACGGTGCGCTTCATGGCCGCGGAGCTCGGGGTCGAGCTCGACGAGCTGTGCGCTCAGCTGGCCCGCAACACCCTCGAGGTCTACGGCGCGTTCTGAGCCTTCGCGTTCTTGCGCACGAACAGCGTCTCGGTCTGCTCCAGCTCCATGCCCTTGGTCTCGGGGATCTTCCACGCGACGTAGAAGAACGACAGCGCCGCGAACGTGGCGTACATGCCGTAGGTCAGCGGGAGCGACCAGCCGGACATGACGGGGAAGCTCACCGTGATGAGGAAGTTCGCGATCCATTGCGCTCCCGCGGCGACGCCGAGCGCCTTGCCGCGGATGCGGCTGGGGAAGATCTCGCCGAGGAGCACCCACACCAGCGGGCCCCACGACGCGCCGAATCCGATCACGAAGAGGTTCGCGGCCACGAGGGCGATCGGACCCCACGGGTCGGGGAGGGACACGTCGTCACCGGAGCCGGTGGCGAAGGCGAACGAGATCGCCATCGCTGCGAGCGATACCGTCATCAGCACCGACCCGATGAGCAGGATCGGCTTGCGTCCGACGCGGTCCACCAGCACGATCGCGACGATGGTCACCAGGACGTTCGTCACCGACGTGATGACGCTGATCAGCAACGAGTTCTGCTCGGTGAAGCCGACCGCCCGCCACAGCGTCGTTGAGTAGTAGAAGATCACGTTGATGCCGACGAACTGCTGGAAGACGGAGAGGATGATCCCGATCCAGACGATGCCCTGGAGGCCGAAGACCGGACCGCGCAGCGACACCCCCGCGTTCTTGCGGTCGGCCTGGATCTTCTTCTCGAGTTCGTTGACGGTGATCTCGAGATCCTCCGGCGGCATGAGGCGGGAGAAGATCTCCTTGGCCTCATCCATGCGTCCGCGTGCGATGAGGTATCGCGGAGACTCCGGCATCGTCAGCGCCAGGATGCCGTACACGAGAGCCGGAATGGCTTCGACCAGCAGCATCCACCGCCATGCGTCGAGCCCGAACCACATCGGCTCGTTCGCGCCGCCGGCGATGTTCGCCAGCAGTGCGTCGGACAGCAGGGCCGCGAAGATGCCGAGCGTGATCGCCAGCTGCTGCAGCGAACCGAGCGTGCCGCGGATCTGACGCGGCGCGACCTCGGCGATGTAGGCAGGGGCGACCACCGACGCGATGCCGATGCCGATGCCGCCGATGAGTCGCCAGAAGGTCAGGTCCCACACCCCGAACGCGAGGCCGGAGCCGAACGCGCTCGTCAGGAACATGACCGCGCCGATCAGCATGACCTTCAGGCGCCCGAACCGGTCGCTCAGGGTTCCGGCCAGGATCGCACCGAAGGCGCACCCGAGCAGGGCGATCGCGACGACGAAGCCGGTGATCACGTCGTTCAGGGCGAAGTCGGACTCGATGGAGTCGACGGCGCCGTTGATCACCGACGAGTCGAAGCCGAACAGGAAACCGCCCACGGCGGCGGCGATCGACAGGGCGATGGCGCGCCGACCGTACGAGCTGCTCAAGGAGAACCCCGCCGTGGGGGTGGAACCGGATGACATCACAGCCGTCACCCTAGACCTGTGCGCGCCGCCGTGCACAGCGCCTTGCGGGGCTTGACTACAGTGAACCCATGCCCGTACAGCTCCTCGGCGCAGGTGAGATCCGCGCCCTCGCCGCCGAGCTCGACGTCACCCCGACGAAGAAACTCGGTCAGAACTTCGTCGTCGACGCCAACACGGTGCGCAAGATCGTTCACGTCGCCGACGTGCGCCCGGGCGAAAGCGTGGTCGAGATCGGCCCCGGGCTGGGATCTCTCACGCTCGCGATCCTGGAGGCGGGGGCGAGCGTGACGGCGGTGGAGATCGATGCGCGCCTCGCGGCACGCCTGCCAGGCACGGCGACCGCCCACGGCGTCGCGGACGGCGCACTGCAGGTCGTCGCCGCCGATGCGCTCCGGGTGTCCGATCTGCCCGGTCGGCCGACGGTGCTCGTGGCGAATCTGCCGTACAACGTCTCGGTCCCGGTGCTGCTGCACTTCCTGGAGACCTTCCCGGAGCTGCAGCGCGGCGTGGTGATGGTGCAGGCGGAAGTGGGAGAGCGCCTTGCAGCGCCCCCCGGCTCGAAGGTCTACGGTGCACCGAGCGCCAAAGCGGCCTGGTACGGTCCGTGGCGGCTCGCCGGCACGGTGTCGCGCCAAGTCTTCTGGCCCGTGCCGAACGTCGACAGCGTGCTGGTCGCCTTCACGCGCGACGCCTCGCCCCGAGGCACCGATCGGGAGCGCCTGCGCACCTTCGCGATCGTGGATGCGGCCTTCCGGCAGCGCCGCAAGATGCTGCGGCAGGCCCTCGCCGACGTGCTCGGCGGCTCGTCGTCGTCCGCCTCGGCCGTCTTGGAGCACGCCGGTGTGCGCGCGACCGCGCGCGGCGAAGAGCTCTCGATCGACGACTTTCAGCGGATCGCGGCCATCGCCGGAGGTGACCTGCCGGTCAGATGACGTTTCGTCATCGTTCACCGTGTCCGGCCTCGCGGGCCGAAACATGCCGGTAACATTTCCCGGAACCCCGGCTCGACCCCGGGATGGGAGACGAAGCGATGCACACCGCGGAATACCCGGCACCCGACCGGACCTTGCTCCACCTCAGCGATACTCACCTGCGCGCCCCCGGCGCTCGCCTGTTCGATGTGATCGACGGCGCGGAACGGATGCAGCGCACGCTCGCGAGCATCGTCGATTCCGGCGTGCGGCCCGACGCCCTCATCTTCACCGGAGACCTCGCCGACCTCGGCGAGCCCGAGGCGTACACCCGGCTGCGCACCCTGGTCGAACCGGCGGCCGCCGCGATCGGTGCGCGCGTGATCTGGGTGATGGGCAACCACGACGATCGGGCGGCGTTCCGCTCTCGACTGCTCGACGACGACAGTGGAGACGCCACGCCCTACGACCGTGTCGAGGAGATCGACGGTCTGCGCATCGTGACCCTCGACAGCTCCGTTCCCGGACACCACCACGGCGAGGTTTCGGACGATCAGCTGGACTGGCTCGCGCAGGTGCTGCGCGAGCCCGCGCCGCTCGGCACCGTCCTCGCGATGCACCACCCGCCGGTTCCCGCGGTGCTCGACCTCGCGGCCAGCGTCGAGCTGCGCGAACAGCGCCGATTGGCGAAGGTGCTGCGCGGCACCGACGTGCGGGCCATCATCGCCGGCCATCTGCACTACTCGACCTTCGCGACCTTCGCCGGCATCCCGGTCTCCGTCGCCTCCTCGACCTGTTACGCACAGGACCTCACGGTCCCCGTCGGCGGCACCCGGCCGCAGGACGGCGCACAGTCGTACAACCTGGTGCACCTCTACGACGACACCGTCGTGCACTCGGTCGTCCCCGTGGACGTGCCCCGGGTGCTCGAGTACATCGATCCGGCGGAGTCGCAGCGCCGACTCGTCGCGGCCGACGTGCGGCCGTTCAGCTCGCCGTCGCGTGCGGCGTCGCCGTCGGACCGCGTCGCCCTGAGTCGGCGCTGAGCTCGACGCGCTCCCACGG
>NZ_DEPK01000117.1:8501-17580 GCF_002358725.1 Microbacterium sp. UBA3394 | reverse complement strand
GGAGTAGGCGAACAGGGTGCCGTCTTCGGCGACGGCGATCGCGTCGGCGGTGTAGGGCGGCGCATCGTCATCGCCCGCCGCGAACGGGTCGAGCTGCCCCGCGTCGCCGGCGATCTCGCCCGCGAACACGGTGCCGGCGTCGGTGAGATAGGCGACGTAGTCTCCGGCGGTGGACACGACCGTCGTGCCGGCGGGAGTCGACGGCGACGCCCGCACCGTCTCGTCGTCCAGATCGACCGGCTGCGCGCCGTCGATCGGCGTGACCTTCGACCAGCTGTCGGTGAACAGGAACGCCCCGCCGGCGTTCTGGGCGACCTCGCTCGGATTGGACACGGTGCGCACCGTGTCCAGTTCGCCGATCGCCGTGTTCACGCGGGCGTAGCGCGATCCCTCGCCGGTCTGCAGCGCCCACACGGACGCGTCCACCTCGGGGGTCTCCTGAGCGTCCAGACCCGGCCAGACGATGCCGGCCGTGAGCACGACGCCCGCGGCGGCGACGCCCGCGACGATGCCGGCCAGGGTGCGGCGCCGCACGTCAGATCACCCCCGCGATCAGCAGGGATGCGACGACGCCGACCGCGCCCACGAGCGCCGCCACGGCGACGGCCCACGGCAGCATCCGCTGCCGGGCCCGCTCGGGCGAGGTGAACTCGGTGTCCTCATCGCGTGCGAGTGAGGCGACGCCCGTGCGCGGCGCGGTCTTGCGGCGCACCTCCCGCTCGATGCGCGACCGGGCCGGTCCGCGCAGCGCGCTGTCGGCGAAGTCGATCGGGTTGGCGCCCGGCGCCCACTCCGATGCCGGGACCTCCAGCGGCGTCGGCGACACCCCGAGCGATTCCTGCACCGACTGCAGTGCCTCGGCGAACTCCCGCGCCGAGGCATATCGCTGCGCCGGAATACGACTCATCGACCGCGCGAGCACGTCTTGCAGCGCATCCGGGACATCGGTGCGCGGGATGGGCGTGTACGACGCCCGGGCGATGCGACGGCGCAGCAGATCCTTGGAGTTCTGCCCGCGCTCACGGCGCTCGAAGGGGCTGCGGCCGGCCAGCAGCGAGTAGACGGTGGCGCCGAGACTCCAGACCTCGCTCGAGATCGTGCCGGCCGTCTCCTCCGCGACCACCTCCGGCGCCGACCACGGAATCGACATCGCGAGCACCTCGTCGGCCTGCGTGCCGATGAGCGACGACGAGATGCCGAAGTCGGCCAGCACCGGGGTGCCGAAGGTCGTGACCAGGATGTTGCTGGGCTTCACGTCGCGGTGCACCAGCCCCGCACGGTGGGCCGACTCCAGCGCGGAGGCCATCCGCACCCCGATCGAGAGCACCTCGGTCACCGGCATCCGCTCGACGCGGTAGCGCTGCGACAGCGACCCGGGGCAGAACTCCATCACGATGAACGGCCTGCCGTCGGCGGAGATGCCCGCCTGGTAGACGGTCACGATCGACGGATGCGCCGACAGCCGCGCGAGCACGTCGGCCTCGGCGTTGAACATGCGACGCAGGTCCGCTTCTCGCACGTCGCTCGGCAGCACCTTGACCGCGACGTCGCGCCGGGGCATGTCCTGCTCGTAGAGGAAGACGTCGGCGAAGCCGCCCGAGCCGAGGGGACGGATGTAGGCGAGCCCCGGGAGTATCGGCGGCGCAGAAGGCAGGCGTGCGGCCACCGTTCCTCCCCCTGTTGCCCTGGCGCAAGCCCGCCCATGCTAACAAGCAGACCTGCTCGCTCCGCGCATCCCGCCGTGGGGCACGGCTCATCCCGCCGCGACGCAGGGCTCAGGTCAGCGGCGGCGGGTCGTCGAAGGGGGCGTCGAGGGAGCGGGTGAGCTCCTCGAGCATCGCGGCGATCTGCGGCTCGACGAGCTCGGCGACGGCCGCCTGGATGCGCAGCCGGTGGTGCAGGAGGATCGAGCACACCTCTCTGCCCACCATGTTCGCGTAGTCGTCGGCCAGCCCGACCTCCTGGCGCAGCGCCGCCTTCGCCTCGTCCGTCAGCGGCGGCAGCGCCGGAACGTCGGCGTCGGCCTCCTCCGCGAGCCCGGCGATGGTGAAGAGGAAGGGGGCCCCTGGCACCGGATCCGGGTCCAGCGGCAGCCCCTCGAACTCGGGGTCGAGGTCTTCGGCGGGCCGGTAGCTGCGGGCGCGGTTGCGTGCGGCCTGCTGGTCGAGCTCCGCCTGCAGCATCGGCAGGTTGCGCGCGGTGTAGTCGGCGACGGTGTGGTCGACGATCGTCTTGACCCGGGTGGAGAGCCCGTGCTGCACGCCGTGGGGCACGTCTGCGCCGAGGCCGGCCGCCGACAGCACGGGAGATCCGAAGCAGCGCCGACACGGCGCGACGCGGCCACGGTGGGTCGCCGGCTCCCAGCGGGGCAGCCAGCGCAGCCAGGCGTCCACCGCCTGGCTCACCTGCGTCTCGAGCGACCGCTCCACCCCTCCACGGTAGCCGTCCGTCCCCGATCCGACGGGGTTTGCGCCCTCCGGATTCATGCGTCGTCCTCGTCCTCCCACGACCAGCGGGGGCGGGATGCGCGCGTGCGCACGAGGGCGATGCCCGCCCACGCCGCCACGAGCGCCGCGGCGATGATGACGAGCCCGAACCAGGTCGTGGCCACGCGACCGGCAACCGCCGACGCCGCCCCGAGTCCCGACCCGGTGACCACCAGGGTGATCCACATGCCGGCGAGATAGGCGAGCCCCGTCGCCGCGGCGTTCCACAGCGACGACACGTACGAGGGATGCGGTCGGCGCACGACGGTCAGCAGCGTCAGGGCGAACGCGGCGATCGACGCGGCGACGGCCACCGCCCCGGGCGCCTGACCGAGACCGGGCGTCGCGATCACGGACTCGTCGGTGACCAGGCTCGTCATGCCGAGCCCGAAGACCAGCAGCGCGAGGTCGCCGACGGTGGCGAAGACGACCGCGACGCCCGGTCGCACGGATCCCCCGCCGGAGGCGGAGGGGTCCGGTGCGCCGGGCGTCGCGGTCACGGTCTTACGGGCGGACCAGCTGGGGTCCCGCCTCGAGGGTGCGCTCGTACTCGCGCTGCGCCTCGGTGTTGAGCTCGGTGACGCGCTTGCCGCGCGAGGCGACCCACGCTCCGTACCAGATCGTCAGTTCGCGGCCGAGGACGAAGGCGACGATCGCCAGCGGGGCGAGCACCTGCTCCTCGACGAGGGCCGCGCCCTCGCGGGCGGTCAGCAGCCAGAACGGCGCCTGGAAGAGCTGGCCGAGGATCTGACCGCCGTAGGACGCCAGACCCACCAGCAGACCGAAGATCACCCACGCACCCCACCGACCGCGGTTGATGATGGCGCCCAGCAGCCAGAACGACAGGAAGAAGACGACGACAGGCACCCACAGGGATGCCGTGGCGAGCGCCTCGAGCGCATCGGTGCCGATCGTCTCGGCGGTGACCGAACCCTCGATGGCGCCGAAACCCAGCCACGCGGCGAGGTACAGCACGGCGAAGGTGAGAGCGGCGAGCACGCCGATGGCGCCGGCGGCGGCACGGTTCCCGCGCGGGCGGGGGGCTTCGGGTGCCTGAACGAAGATCGGCTGCGGGCTGGCCGCGGGCGCGACGTAGGCGGGTTCCGCATGGACGGATTCGGCGTCCGTCGGCTGGGCGGCGGGCTCCTCCGCCCACGAGGGGACGTCGTAGGTCCGCTCGGTGTACGACGGCTCGTTGGCGGCGACGACCGTCTCATCCACGGGCGCGTCATAGGCCGTGGTGGCGGGCTCGTCCGAGACCGGCTCGCGGGTCACCGGCTCGGCGGTCTCCGTCGATGTCGGTTCGGCGGCGGGCTCCTGGGGATCGGGGTCGGCGGCGGCCTGCGCGGCGGCTTCCTCGCGACGGGCGGCCTCCGCGTCGGCGAGACCGGCGTTGGCCTGTCCGACCACGTCATCCACCGGGCCGGGCTCTTCGACCGGCTCCCCGTACGACGACTTGGGGTCACTCATCGTGATCGCACTCCTCACGCGGGGACGATCCCCGCAGTTGCGAAGATATCGCGGGGATGCGCGTGCGGCCTGCAGGCGTGCCGGGCGTTGCGGCACCGGATTCGTCCCGGATGCCTCCCGCGCGTCACGGCATCGGATTAGGGTGTCATCATGCTGCGCCGCCACGCTTCCCGCGCCGCCCTGGCGGCGGCATCCGTGCTGGTCGCCGCCGCCCTCGCCGGGTGCGCTCCGGACCCGGCCGACACCCCGACGCCCGATCCGACCGTCGGCGCGAAAGACCCGTCGGGCCTGCCGTCGCCGATCGAGTCGATGACGCCCGGCGCGACCCCGACACCGACGGTCGAGCCCGCCGCGGCGGTGCCGAGCGACTGCGAGTCACTGCTCGACGCCGAGGTGCGTGCGCAGCTGTACGGCATCCCGCTGAACGACCCCGCGTTCGGGCCGAGCGGCGTGCAGGCCGACGGGTCGCTCATCTGCATCTGGGGCGACCCGGCGGCGGACACGACGAGTCTCGTCACGACCATCGAGACCCTCTCGCGCGGCCCCGCCCTCGAGCAGCTGAACGCGCTCGTCGAAGACGAGGGGTTCACGTGCTACACCCCCGACGGGGGCACGCGGTGCGAGAAGACGTGGGACAACCCGGACTATCCGGTCACCGATGGGCGCACCCTGTTCTGGCGTGCCGACCTGATGATCGACACCCGGTACTCCAACCTCGCCCCGACCGGCTACACCTCCTCGGTGATCACCTCGATCTGGGGCCAGGGCTAGCCCCAGACCTGGTCGGCGACCCGCGCGGCGTAGTCCTCGGGATGCCACGCGCTCTCCCGGCTCGCCACCCACACCCCGTCACGGATGCGGTGCACTTCGACCTCGCCGGATGCGGTGCGCGAGCACGTGAGCGACGTCTCGGTGGTGTCGCACGTGAACCCCTGTCCGCGCAGGGCCGCATCGGCGACGGTGACCGCGTCGTCGGCGACGGTCGCGAGCGTCGTCGTGATGGTGCCGTACTCCGAGCGCCATCCGCACGTCACGGCCACGACGGGTCCCAGCAGATCGTTCAGCCCCTCCACCGCCGTGACGGGCGCGGCGCCGGTCTGCGACAGCAGGGCGTCCGGACTCCACACCAGCTCGGCCCACAGGTCGTCGGCGTAGAGCGCGCGGCAGTCGATGTCGGAGAAGTCCTCGGCCGTGATCACCTCGGCAGGGGGCACCGTCGGCTCGGCCTGCACGTTCTGAGCACTGCCGAACCGGAGGGCATCGCCGATGAATCCCACGACTCCGGGGATCTGCGGGGCGGCGAGCCACCCGAGCGCACCGACCACGGCGAGGCAGATCATCCCGATGGGTACGGCGAGCCACAGGCTCCGTCCGCCCGTGCGCGCCATCCGTCGACCCCTTCCGTCGCGCCTTCCACCGTACGTCGGAACGACGACGGGCCCCGGCATTGCCGGGGCCCGTCGATTCGACTTGTGTCTCGATACGCGGCTAAGCCGCTACTCGACCTTGAGTCGGTGTGGGCTCAACGCTGCTGCCCAGCATTGAGCCCACACGACTCAATTGTAGTTGCCGCTGAAGTCGTCCGTGGAGAAGCTGTCGAAGTCGACGTAGCTCAGGTCGGTGTCGCTGTAGGCACCGTCCGACGCGAAGATGCGGTTGGGGTACCGCTCGCTCTTCGCCTCTTCGGTGGCCTCGACCGTCACGTTGCGGTACTTCGCGAGCCCCGTGCCGGCCGGGATCAGCTTTCCGATGATCACGTTCTCCTTCAGGCCCACCAGCGGGTCGCTCTTGCCCTCCATCGCGGCCTGCGTCAGCACGCGCGTCGTCTCCTGGAACGACGCGGCCGACAGCCACGACTCGGTCGCGAGCGACGCCTTGGTGATACCCATGAGCTCCGGGCGGCCCGATGCAGGACGCTGACCCTGGGTGACGGCTTCGCGGTTGATCTGCTGGTACCGCTTGAAGTCGACCATCTCACCCGGCAGCAGCGGGGTGTCGCCGTGGTCGACCACGGTGACCTTCCGCAGCATCTGGCGCACGATGACCTCGATGTGCTTATCGTGGATCGGCACACCCTGCGAGCGGTACACGCCCTGCACGCCGCCGACGAGGTACTTCTGCACCTCGCGGGCACCCTGCACGCGCATGATCTCCTTCGGGTCGAGCGTGCCGACCTGGAGGGGCTGACCGACCGTGACGTGCTGGCCGTCTTCGACCAGCAGCGTCGCGCGCTTGAGCACCGGGTAGACGTGCGGCTCGTCGCCGTTGTCGGGCGTGAGGATGACCTTCTTGCTCTTCTCGGTCTCGTCGATCGTGATGCGTCCGTCGGACTCGGCGATCGGCGAGGCACCCTTCGGGGTGCGCGCCTCGAACAGCTCCTGCACGCGGGGCAGACCCTGCGTGATGTCATCCGCCGACGCCGAACCACCCGTGTGGAAGGTGCGCATCGTCAGCTGGGTGCCGGGCTCACCGATCGACTGGGCCGCGATGATGCCGACGGCCTCGCCGATGTCCACCAGCGAGCCGGTGGCCAGCGAACGGCCGTAGCACTGCGCGCAGACACCGACCGCGGAATCGCAGGTCAGCACCGAGCGCACCTTGATGCTCTCGACACCGGCCGCGATGAGCTGGTTGATCTCGGGGTCGCCGACATCCGAACCCGCCTCGAGCACGACCGCGCCCTTCGCATCGACCGCGTCGACGGCCAGGGTGCGGGCGAACACCGAGTTCTCGACGTTCGGGTCGCGCACGAGCTCGCCGTCGGAACCGGCGGCCGCGATGACGAACTCCAGACCCTTGTTCGTGCCGCAGTCCTCCTCGCGGATGATGACATCCTGCGAGACGTCGACGAGGCGACGCGTGAGGTAACCGGAGTCCGCGGTGCGGAGGGCGGTGTCGGCGAGGCCCTTGCGGGCACCGTGCGTGGCGATGAAGTACTCCGCCACCGACAGGCCCTCGCGGTACGAGGAGATGATCGGGCGCGGGATGATCTCACCCTTGGGGTTGTTCACCAGGCCACGCATACCCGCGATGTTGCGGATCTGCAGCCAGTTACCACGTGCACCCGAGGACACCATGCGGTTGATGGTGTTGCTCTCCGGGAAGTGCGCGCGCATCGCCTTCTGCACCTCGTCGGTCGCCTCGGTCCAGATCTGGATGAGCTCCTGACGACGCTCGGCGTCGGTGATGAGGCCCTTCTCGAACTGCGACTGCGCCTTGGCGGCCTGCTTCTCGTGCTTGGCGACGATCTCGCGCTTCTCCGGCGGGGTGAGGATGTCGCTCAGCGCGACCGTCACACCCGAACGCGTGGCCCAGTAGAAGCCGGCGTCCTTGATGCGGTCGAGGGTCGCGGCGACCTCCACCTTGGGGTACTCCTCGGCGAGCTTGTTCACGATCTGCGACAGCTTGCCCTTGTCGGCCTGCTCGCGCACGAACGGGTAGCCCTTGGGCAGGGCGTCGTTGAAGATCGCCTGGCCGAGCGAGGCATCCAGCAGCCCGTGACGGTCGTAGCCCTCGGGCGCTTCGCCCTCGAGGAACGTCAGCCCCGGAACCCGGATGCGCACCTTGGCCTGCAGGTCGAGGGTGCCCTCGTCCTTGGCCATGATCGCCTCGGAGACCGAGCCGAAGACGCGGCCTTCGCCGGTCGCGCCCTCGATGACCGTGGTCAGGTGGTGCAGACCGATGATCATGTCCTGCGAGGGCAGGGTCACCGGGCGGCCGTCCGACGGCTTCAGGATGTTGTTCGACGCGAGCATCAGCACGCGGGCCTCGGCCTGCGCCTCGACAGACAGCGGCAGGTGCACGGCCATCTGGTCACCGTCGAAGTCGGCGTTGAACGCCGCACACACGAGCGGGTGGAGCTGGATGGCCTTGCCCTCGACGAGCTGCGGCTCGAAGGCCTGGATGCCGAGGCGGTGCAGCGTGGGGGCGCGGTTCAGCAGAACCGGGCGCTCACGGATGATCTCCTCGAGCACGTCCCAGACCTCGGGGCGGTAACGCTCGACGGCGCGCTTGGCGGCCTTGATGTTCTGCGAGTGACCGAGGTCGATCAGGCGCTTGATGACGAACGGCTTGAACAGCTCCAGCGCCATCTGCTTGGGCAGACCGCACTGGTGCAGCTGCAGGCGCGGGCCCACGACGATGACCGAACGGCCCGAGTAGTCCACGCGCTTTCCGAGCAGGTTCTGGCGGAAACGACCCTGCTTACCCTTCAGCATGTCGCTGAGGGACTTCAGGGCGCGGTTGCCGGTGCCGGTGACGGGGCGGCCGCGACGGCCGTTGTCGAACAGCGCGTCGACGGCCTCCTGCAGCATCCGCTTCTCGTTGTTGACGATGATCTCCGGCGCACCGAGGTCGATCAGGCGACGAAGGCGGTTGTTGCGGTTGATCACGCGGCGGTACAGGTCGTTCAGATCGGAGGTCGCGAAGCGGCCGCCGTCGAGCTGAACCATCGGGCGGAGCTCCGGCGGGATCACCGGCACGACATCCAGCACCATCGCCGACGGGTTCATGCCCGTCTGCAGGAAGGAGTTGACGACCTTCAGGCGCTTGATCGCGCGGATCTTGCGCTGACCCTTGCCCTCGGCGATCTGCAGGTGCAGGCTCTCGGCCTCGGCACGCAGGTCGAACGCCGACAGGCGGCGCTGGATCGACTCGGCACCCATGTGCGCCTCGAAGTACTGCCCGAAGCGGTCCTGCAGCTCGTGGAAGATCTCGTCCTCGCCCTTGAGCGAGCCGACCTCCAGCGTGCGGAATTCCTCCCACACGCGCTCGAGCTTGGCGATGGAGTCGTCCGCGTTCTTGCGGATCGAGGTCATCTCCTTCTCGGCCGCGTCCTTGACCTTCTTCTTCTGATCGGCCTTGGCGCCCTCGTCCTCGAGCGAGGCGAGCTCCTCCTCCAGCTTCTGCAGCCGGGTCGCGATACGCGCATCCCGACGGTCGCCGAGGTTCTTCATCTCCAGGCGGAGGTTGTTCTCGTGCGTGGGGAGGTCGCGGTGACGCGCCTCCTCATCGACCGAGATCACCATGTAGGCGGCGAAGTAGATGACCTTCTCGAGGTCCTTCGGCGCCATGTCGAGCAGGTAGCCCAGGCGCGAGGGAACGCCCTTGAAGTACCAGATGTG
>NZ_DEPK01000117.1:3557-8164 GCF_002358725.1 Microbacterium sp. UBA3394 | reverse complement strand
GCCAGTTCGATGTGGCCCATCCGCTCGCGACGCACGGAGGACTTGGTGACCTCCACGCCGCAGCGCTCGCAGACGATGCCCTTGAAGCGGACGCGCTTGTACTTGCCGCACGAGCACTCCCAGTCGCGGCTGGGTCCGAAGATCTGCTCGCCGAACAGACCGTCCTTCTCGGGCTTCAGGGTGCGGTAGTTGATGGTCTCGGGCTTCTTGACCTCGCCGTAGGACCAGCGACGGATGTCGTCGGCGGTGGCCAGGCCGATGCGAAGCTCGTCAAAAGTTGTTGCGTCGAGCACGTGTGTTTACTCCTGTGAGATTCCGGTGATCGAGTAGCCGCGACGCGGCGTATCGAGATCAGTGGGTCGGATGCCGCGGGTCAGATCTCGTCGATCGACGAGGACTCGAACCGGGTGGAGATGTTGATGCCGAGCTCCTCCGCCGCGCGGAAGGCGTCGTCATCGGTGTCGCGGAGGTTGACCGCCGTGCCGTCGGCCGAGAGGACCTCGACGTTCAGGCAGAGCGACTGCATCTCCTTCATGAGCACCTTGAAGGACTCGGGGATGCCGGGCTCCTGGATGTTCTCGCCCTTGACGATCGACTCGTACACCTTGACGCGGCCGAGGATGTCGTCGGACTTGATCGTGAGGAGCTCCTGCAGCGCGTACGCGGCGCCGTAGGCCTCGAGGGCCCACACCTCCATCTCACCGAAGCGCTGACCGCCGAACTGCGCCTTACCACCGAGCGGCTGCTGGGTGATCATCGAGTACGGACCCGTCGAACGCGCGTGGATCTTGTCGTCGACGAGGTGGTGCAGCTTCAGGATGTACATGTAGCCGACGGAGATCGGTGCCGGGAACGGCTCGCCCGAGCGACCGTCGAACAGCTGCGTCTTTCCGCTGGAGTCGATCATGCGGTCGCCGTCGCGGTTGGGCAGCGTCGAGTCGAGCAGACCGACGAGCTCCGACTCGAAGGCGCCGTCGAACACCGGGGTGGCGACCTTCGTGCCCGGGGCGGCCTCGCGGGCCTGCTCCGGCAGCCGGGCGGCCCACTCGGGGGTTCCCTCGACCTTCCAGCCCTGCTTGGCGATCCATCCGAGGTGCAGTTCCAGCACCTGGCCGAAGTTCATTCGACCGGGGATGCC
This sequence comes from Microbacterium sp. UBA3394, assembly GCF_002358725.1. Classification (NCBI taxonomy): domain Bacteria; kingdom Bacillati; phylum Actinomycetota; class Actinomycetes; order Micrococcales; family Microbacteriaceae; genus Microbacterium; species Microbacterium sp. UBA3394. The sequence goes on along the minus strand of NZ_DEPK01000117.1, from coordinate 7,026 downwards.
GAGAGGGTTCAGCACGATGTCCACCGGGGTGCCGTCCGGCAGGAACGGCATGTCCTCGACGGGGAGGATCTTCGCGATGACGCCCTTGTTGCCGTGGCGGCCGGCGAGCTTGTCGCCCTCGGTGATCTTGCGCTTCTGGGCGATGTAGACCACGACGCGGCGGTTGACGCCCGAGCCCAGCTCGTCGTCGCCCTCCTCGGCGTCAAACTCCTTGACGGCGATGATCGTGCCCTGCTCACCGTGGGGAACCTTCAGCGACGTGTCGCGCACCTCGCGGCTCTTCTCGTTGAAGATCGCGCGGAGCAGGCGCTCCTCGGCGGAGAGCTCCGTCTCACCCTTGGGGGTGACCTTGCCGACGAGGATGTCGCCGGGACGCACCTCGGCGCCGATGCGGATGATGCCGCGCTCGTCGAGGTCCTTCAGCAGGTCGGGGCTGACGTTGGGGAGGTCACGGGTGATCTCCTCCTTGCCGAGCTTGGTGTCCCGGGCGTCGACCTCGTACTCCTCGATGTGGATCGACGAGAGGGTGTCTTCCTTCACCAGGTCCTGGCTGAGGATGATCGCATCCTCGAAGTTGTGACCCTCCCACGTCATGAACGCCACGAGGAGGTTCTTGCCGAGCGCCAGCTCGCCGTTCTCGGTCGCGGGACCGTCGGCGATGACCTCGCCGGCCTCGATGCGGTCACCCGCGGAGACGACGACGCGCTGGTTGTAGCTGGTGCCCTGGTTGGAGCGGTCGAACTTGCGCAGGTAGTAGTCCTGCGTGCCGCCCTCGTCGAGCTGCACGGTCACGACGTCGGCCGAGACCTCCATGACCACACCCGGCTTCTGCGCGGTGATGACGTCTCCGGCGTCGACGGCGGCGTAGCCCTCCATGCCGGTGCCGACCAGGGGCGAGTCGCTGCGCAGCAGCGGCACGGCCTGGCGCTGCATGTTCGCACCCATGAGGGCGCGGTTGGCGTCGTCGTGCTCGAGGAACGGGATGAGCGAGGTCGCGACCGACACCATCTGGCGCGGCGAGACATCCATGTAGCCGATGTCCTCGGCGGGCACGAGCTCGACCTCGCCGCCCTTCGATCGGGCGAGGACGCGGGTCTCCTCGAAGTGACCGTCGGACTTCAGCGGCGCGTTGGCCTGGGCGACGATGAAGTCTTCCTCCTCCGCGGCGGTGAGGTACTGGATCTCGTCGGTGACGCGGCCGTTCTCGACCTTGCGGTACGGCGTCTCGATGAAGCCGAACGCGTTGATGCGCGCGAACGAGGCGAGCGAGCCGATGAGGCCGATGTTCGGGCCTTCCGGCGTCTCGATCGGGCACATGCGGCCGTAGTGCGAGGGGTGCACGTCACGCACCTCGACACCGGCGCGCTCACGGGAGAGACCGCCAGGGCCGAGGGCCGACAGACGGCGCTTGTGGGTCAGGCCCGCGAGCGGGTTGTTCTGATCCATGAACTGCGACAGCTGCGAGGTGCCGAAGAACTCCTTGATCGCGGCGACGACGGGGCGCACGTTGATCAGGGTCTGCGGCGTGATCGCCTCGATGTCCTGCGTGGTCATGCGCTCGCGGACGACGCGCTCCATGCGGGACAGACCGGTGCGGACCTGGTTCTGGATGAGCTCGCCGACCGCGCGGATGCGGCGGTTGCCGAAGTTGTCGATGTCGTCGACGTCCATGCGGATCTCGACCTCGTTGCCGGCGCGGGTGCCGGTGAAGGTCGTGTCGCCGCGGTGCAGGCGGACCAGGTACTTGATCGTCGCGACGATGTCGTCGACGGTCAGCACCGAGTCGGTCAGCTCGCCCTCGAGGCCGAGCTTGCGGTTGATCTTGTAGCGACCCACCTTGGCGAGGTCGTACCGCTTGGGGTTGAAGTAGAAGTTGTCCAGCAGCGCGCGCGCGGCCTCGGCGGCGACCTGCTCGCCCGGACGGAGCTTGCGGTAGATGTCGCGGAGCGCATCCTCCTTGGTGAGGATGGTGTCCTTCTCGAGCGTCTCCTCGATGGAGGTGAAGCCGGCGAACTCGTTCAGGATGTCTTCGCTGGTGAGGCCGAGGGCCTTCAGGAAGACGGTGACCGACTGCTTGCGCTTGCGGTCGATGCGCACGCCGACCTGGTCGCGCTTGTCGATCTCGAACTCGAGCCAGGCGCCGCGCGAGGGGATGACGCGGGCCGAGACGATGTCCTTGTCACTGGTCTTGTCGGGGGTCTTGTCGAAGTAGACGCCCGGCGAGCGAACCAGCTGCGAGACGACGACGCGCTCGGTGCCGTTGATGATGAACGTGCCCTTGTCGGTCTGGAGCGGGAAGTCGCCCATGAAGACCGTCTGGGTCTTGATCTCACCGGTCTGGTGGTTCATGAACTCGGCCTCGACGTAGAGCGGGGCAGCGTACGTCTTGCCGCGCTCCTTGCACTCCTCGATGGAGTACTTCTCGGGCTCGAGGTAGGGGTTCGTGAACGACAGCTGCATCGTCTCGGAGAGGTCCTCGATCGGGGAGATCTCCTCGAAGATCTCCTCGAGACCGCTCTGCAGGGCGACGTCGGTACGGCCGGCGGCCTGCGCCTCGGCGAGGCGGTCGCGCCACGCCTCGTTGCCGACCAGCCAGTCGAAGGACTCGGTCTGCAGCGCCAGCAGGTCGGGGACCGTCAGCGTGTCGGAGACTTTGGCGAACGAGAGACGGGAAGCTCCGCGTCCGTTCTTGGGGGTGGTGGTGGATGCGTTGCTCGCAGCAGCCAAGGGGATTACCTCCGTGGGCCCGGGCGGGGCCTGTTTCCTTGTCGTCAGGTGGAGTGCTCAGTCGTCCCCGAAATCCGCGAGCCGCACGCCGCTTCGTGTCGATCTCGTGAAGCGGGGGCACACGGACACCGCCGACCACCATATGAGGGCAGGGGGAATCCAAAGCGCAAAGACTCACTATACGCTCCGCGACGCGCCATGTCCAGCCGATCCTTGACCCGGCCCGTCCGGTGGGGTATAAACCGCTCCCGGTGCGCCGATCAGCCCGCGTGGCGCACGTGCCGGAAGCGGATCCGGGAGCCCGGGCGCGCCTGTGCGAGCAGGTCGAGATCGGCATCCGCGACCACCGCGATCACCGGGTAGCCGCCGGTGACCGGGCCGTCGGCCAGCAGCACGGTGGGTCGTCCGCTCGGGGGCACCTGGAGGGCGCCCGGGACCATCCCCTCGCTCGGCAGCTCGCCGGTGCGGCGCCGCGTCAGCACGGGGCCGTCCAGTCGCACGCCGACCCGGTCGGCGTCGGCGGCGACGGTCCACTCCCCGTCGAACAGGGCGACGCGTGCGTCGTCGTCGAACCAGTCGGACCGAGGCCCGGGAGCCAGNNCGTCCGGTGGGGTATAAACCGCTCATGACTGGGGGTTCGCCCGTCATCCGCACGCCTGACCAGCGGATACGGGTGTTCGTGAGCTCGACCCTGCGCGAGCTGCAGGGCGAGCGCCGTGCCGCCCGCGCAGCCATCGAGCGT
>NZ_DEPK01000117.1:3089-3227 GCF_002358725.1 Microbacterium sp. UBA3394 | reverse complement strand
TGCGCCTGGCGCCGGTGATGTTCGAGCTCGGCGCCCGACCGCATCCACCCCGCACCCTTTATCGCTCCTATCTCGCCCAGAGCGACGTCTTCGTCGGGATCTATCACGCCAGTTACGGCTGGGTGGCACCGGGAGAGG
>NZ_DEPK01000117.1:515-2759 GCF_002358725.1 Microbacterium sp. UBA3394 | reverse complement strand
CGTGTCCGGACTCGAAGACGAGTACAACCTCTCCCCGCCCACTCTGCCCAAGCTGATCTACGTCAAATCCGCTGATCACCGGGACGAACGCCTGAATCGCCTGCTGGAACGCATCCGCGACGACGACACCGCCGCCTACCTGCCCTTCGACGACCCAGCCGATCTCGAGGAGCAGATCGCGGCAGACCTCGCCACCCTGCTCGCCGAGCGCTTCGCGCAGTCGCAGGAGGCGGGTACCGGCACGGAGGCCGCCACCGCGGCCCTGCTCTCGCGCGTTCCCGCCCCCGCGACGACGACGATCGGCCGGGACGATGACATCGCACGGTTGCGCTGCTTGCTCGCGGAGGGGTCTGACCGCGTGCTCAGCCTGATCGGCCCGGGCGGGATCGGCAAGAGCCGCCTCGCGACCGAGACCGCCAGAGCCTGCGAAGACCTCTTCCCCGACGGCGTCTACTTCGTCGCCCTCGAAGGTGTGCTGGAACCAGCCCTGCTGCTGCCGACGATCGGCTACGCACTGGGCATCCGCGACAACGGCGAGGCACCGCTGGAGGATCGCATCTCGCGGTCGCTGGAGTCCAGACGAGTGCTCGTCGTGCTCGACAACTTCGAGCAGATCGTCGATGCCGCTCCGGCGCTCGTGAGACTGTCCGCGGCCGCCCCGAGCGCCCGCTTCCTGGTCTCCAGCAGAGTCGTGCTGCGCATTCGGGGCGAGCGCGTCTACGACGTCGATCCGCTGCCGTTCCCGGACGCCGGCACGGTGAGCACGCTGTCCCGCGCGGAGACGTGCGACGCCTGCGCGCTGTTCGTCGATCGCGCTCGCGCCGCCGACCCGGGCTTCGCTCTGACCAAGGACAACGCCGCCGCCGTGATCGACATCTGCCGCCGTCTGGACGGGCTGCCACTGGCGATCGAGCTGGCCGCCGCCAAGGCGCGCCTGCTCACGCCGCAGGTCATGGCTCAACGACTCGAGCGACGCCTGCCGGTGCTGAGCGCGACGGTGCGCGACATGCCGGACCGCCACCGCACCCTCCGCGCGACGCTGGACTGGAGTGTCGACCTGCTCGCCCCTGCGCAGCGCGCTCTCCTGGAGGATCTCGGCGTCTTCGGCCCGCGGTTCGGTATCGAAGCGGTCGAGGCGATCGGGGCGGGGCGCAGCTGGGAGGGCGAGGAGATCGACGCGATCGCCGCTCTCGTCGACGCCTCGCTCGTGCGCCGCGTCGCCATCGGCGGCCGTGTCGTGCTGTCCTTGCTGTCCATCGTGCGCGAGTACTCGCTCGCGCGACTGAAGGAGCGCGGCGACGCCGATCTGATGCGCGAGCGTCACGCCGACCACTACGTGGCCCTGGCCGCGCGTGTGGCGCCGGATCTGCGGGGAGCCGGTCAGACCGCAGCCCTGGGACTTCTCGGCATCGAACTGTCGAACCTGCGGGCGGCCGTCCGTCACCTCGTCTACATCGACCGACTGGATGACGCCGCCGACCTCGCCTGGAGCCTGCTCATCTACTGGTGGATCATGGGGTTGTTCGCAGGCGTGCGCATGTGGATGCTCGAGCTCCTCGACAAGCAGCAGCCGATCAGCCCGCACACCCGGGCGGTGGCCTGGTTCTTCGCGCTCTGGGGCGAGATGTGGCAGCGCCCGGCACCCGAGGTCGTCGCCGGTCTCGCCGAATGCGTGCGCCTGTTCACCGAAAGCGGCGACGAGGACGCAGCGGCGATGGCGGTCGCTGCGCGAGCGACGGCGCGCGTGCAGCTGCCCGACCCCGATCTCGATGCCGCCGAGCGGGAGCTGACCGAGGCTGTGGCATCCCTGCGGCAGCTCGGCAACGGGTGGGGCGAGGCGATCAGCCAGGTATCCCTGGGCCGCGTGGCATGGCTCCGACATTCCCTCGACGGGGCCATCGACCATTTCGAGCGCGCCGCCGACATCGCCGAGCGCGGCGGCGACCGCTTCACAGGGTCGATCGCCGGAAATCAGATCGGTCGGCTCCTGCTCGTGCGGGGAGAGACCGACCAGGCCGAGGGGGTGTTCCGCCGCACCCTGGTCGACGCCGTGCGCCTGCATCACGAAGAGGGCGTCGCCTACGGCCTCGAGGGCCTTTGCGCCATCGCGGCCGCACGTGGCGACGCCGAACGAGCCGGCGAGCTTTCGGCCGCCGCGGCCGCTATCCGTCACCGGATCGGCGTCTTCGACGTCGAGGCCTTCACCGTGCATTCACTGTCGCTGGATGCGGCGCGCGCGGCAGC
>NZ_DEPK01000117.1:0-213 GCF_002358725.1 Microbacterium sp. UBA3394 | reverse complement strand
GCTGGATGCGGCGCGCGCGGCAGCGCCGGAGGAGGTCGCGGCGGGCGAGCACCGCGGCGCGTCGTTGAGTCTCGCCGAGGCGGTCGTGTGCGCTCTCCCACCCTCGGACCGGGCCATCCTCGCCGACACGCTCGCGGCGTGGTGACGCGGCGTCAGCCCGCGTGGCGCACGTGCCGGAAGCGGATCCGGGAGCCCGGGCGCGCCTGTGCGAGC
>NZ_DEPK01000187.1:0-4338 GCF_002358725.1 Microbacterium sp. UBA3394 | reverse complement strand
CCCGGTCGACGGTGAAGGACCCGGCGGGGAACTCCAGCAGGACACCGAGGTCGGAGTAGGTGCCGGAGGTGGGATATCCGTATTCCCCCTCGGCTGTCTCGAGCAGGTGAGTGACCACGGACCCGTCCCTGATCTGCTCCTCGGTCAGAGTCCCGCTGGCGTCGGAGTCCGGGAGCCCACGCTCCAGCTCCTCGACGGCCGTGCCGAACGGGAATCCCGATTCCCGCCAGTCCCGCGCCTCCTCGGCGGTGTCCGGGTCCTCCCGCAGCCATCCGGCGGACAGTGCTGTCTGGGCGAGGTCATCCGGGATGGCGATCGAGACGCGTGCCGACGGCGCCGACGGGTGCGCCCATCCGCTCTCCCATCCGTCCAGCAGCGCACTCCAGCGGATTCGCTGCACCGTCTCTTCGTCGTGTCCCGACACCGGCGATCCGACGCCGACGGTGACCGGATGCTCGATCGCGTACGCGATCTCGACCGTGTGCTCGCCCTCCAACACCCGCGGCAGAGCCGTCGAGACCTCGATCTGGGCACCCACCCGCGAGGCCGTGTAGTCGACGGCGTCGCCGTCGACGCGCACCGCGGCGACCTCGAAACCGATGTCCTGGCCGTCCACCTCGGCCGGGAATCGCTGAGCGAACTGCGGGACGCGCGCGGCCCCCTCCTCGAACGTCACGTCGACGCGCTCCGTGACGGCCAGGACCGGTTCGCCGGCATCGAGTTCGATCCTCGCCGCGATGTCCACCGCGCTCACCTGCGTGTAGAGGGTTCCGGCCGCGGCGAAGTCCCAGGATGCACTCGTTCCTCCCCGCTCGTACGGGTTCGGCACGATCGCGATCACGGCCACGGCGCCGATGACGACGAACACCGCCAGAGCGCGGACGAGAAGCCTCGGCCAGGTCAGGAAGTCGCGCGTGCGCCACCGCCGGAGATCGTCGGCGCCGAGCTCGTCGGCCACGCGCGAGAAGACGACCTCGCCGGTCGGCCTCGGATCACCGGTGAGGACGGCGTAGGGAACACCTCGATCGGTCAGCGGCGAGCGCGCGATCAGCTCCGTGCGTTCGGCCTGAAGACGCACGCCCAGCAGATGCTGCCGGACGAGGGCCCCCCGACGAGTCAGCGGGCGCGCTGACAGCGCGATCCAGAAGATCGCCGCGGTGAGCACGAGCGAGAGGGCGACGAAGGCGACCGGCCACCACACGATCGCGAGCGTGGCCTGGTGGGAGAGCTGCCGGATCAGTCCCAGCTGCAGAAGTGACAGCGCCGGCGGAGCACTCAGGAACGCGTCGCGCACGAACCCTCGGGGGATGCGGCGGTATCCCTCCCTCAGCTGCGCGCCGCGGGCGGGATCGAGCCGGAAAGCCGCCGCCGCCCGGAAGCGGTCGCCGAACCGACCGGTGCGCGCAGCCGCACGCCCCACCGCCGCCAGGTGCTCGGTGCGGCGGCCGCCACCGAGGCGATCGATCGCAAGGGCGAGTTCGCGCGTGCGGACCGCACCCAGGAGCTGAGCCGCGGTGCGCACATCCACACCCTCCGGCGGATCGTGCTGAGCGACGTACCACGGCCGCCCTCGGGCATCGCTCCAGGCGACCGCCCGGGCGGCAAGGGCGAACAGGAGCGAGACGAGAAGGACCGCGAGCGGAACGAGAGGCCCGAACGACTGGACGAGGAAGAGGGGCGAGGGCGGAGGCATCGCGATGGTGCCGGCGGGGAAGACGAGGGTGAACCATGCCTGCGAGTGCGGGGGCATGTTCTGCTCGAGCGTGAACGCGTACGTCACGCTCGACGGCGGGGAGTCCGCTTCCGACTCCAGCCACTCCCCGCCGCCGACGAGGCTCCACGCGGCCGCCCCTCGCGGGCTGCGCACGAGCTCGGAATCGAGGTGGTCGGGCAGCGTGACGCTCACGTTCAACACCGCCATGCCGTGCGGCCAGTCCGGACCGAGCACGCTCCACTCGACGAGGTCGGCGTCGCGGCCCGTCGCCGCGTCGATCCCCGAGAAGGCGAGGTCGTGGAGGCGATAGCGCAGCACGAGGGTGTGATCACCGGACAGCTCGTGGCCGGCATCGACCTGCACGCGCAGCTGATTGCCGGTGTCACGCACCGCGGGTGCCACCGCCACGCCGTCGAGCGTCACCTCGATGATCTCCGTGCGCAGATCATGCCCCTCGTACTGCGTCGGCAGCGTGCGCGCGATCGTCGATCGATCGAGGTCGTCGGGAAAGAGCGCCGTGATGGTCTCGGTGACCTCGGCATCCAGACGGCCGTCGCTCTGCGGCAGCAGCGTGTAGGCGGCGTCGAACTCGCGGGCGATCCAGCTGTCGGTCGCGCTCTCAGCGGAATCGAGCAGGTCATCCAGCGTCAACGGCGGGTTGATGACGGGACCCACCAGCAGGAGCACGCCCACCGCGGCGACCAGCGCCCAGCCACCGCGCAGCGTCCAGCGCAGCCGCGCGCCGCCGTGCGACCGCAACCAAGCCTCGGTCGCCAGGAGCCAGCGCGACAGCAGAGCCCACAGCGGCGTCGGGCGAGGGCGCGTGTCGTCGACGCGATCCGCGGGGGACGCGTCGGAGGATCCGGGGTTCTCCACGCCGGTCAGAGCGCGAGCAGAAGAGCGATGGGCAGGATGACGGCCGCCGCGCCGACGACGAGTCCTGCCGCGGCCGGGAAGCGCCCTCCGCGCCCGAGTTGATACAGCCGGAACCCGAACGCGCTGCACGCCACGGCGGGCACGCCGACGAGGATCGACAGGCCGGGGCTGATCACGCTGAGCAGCATCGCCACGATCGCGAGCACGAGCCCGGCCACCGCGACGGGATTGGTCACGCGGTCGGGGGCTGAGGCTTCCGGCTCGTCGTCGGTCACCCTCCGAGACTACGCGGCACGCGGTGCGACGGGTGGATCAATCCACAGACGCGGCGAGCGCGCCGCCCGCGTGGGCGATCTCGGCGAGGGCGCGGTCGCTCGAGTCGGGCGCGACCCCGGCGACCAGGTCGGTGAGCACCCGCACCCGTCGACCCGCGGCGATGGCATCCAGGGCGGAAGCGCGAACGCAGTAGTCGGTGGCGATGCCGACGACGTCGATGTCGAGCACGCCGTGCTCTTCGAGCAACTGCACGACGGTGCGGCCGTCGTCGGTCTCGCCTTCGAACAGCGAGTACGCGGGCTCTCCCCTGCCCTTCTTGAGGTGATGGGTCACGCCCGTCGTGTCGAAATGGTCGTCGTACTCGGCGCCCGCCGTTCCGGCGACGCAGTGGACGGGCCACGTGTCGACGAAGTCGGGCTCGCCGTCGGCGAAGTGACCGCCGTTGTCGTTGTCGCCGTCGTGCCAGTCCCGCGACGCGACGACGATGGCGTAGTCGTCGCGATGGGCGGCGACATGCTCGCTGATGCGGCGGGCGACGTCGTCACCGCCCTCCACCCCGAGGGCGCCGCCCTCGGTGAAATCGTTCTGGACGTCGACGATGAACAAGGCCGTGCTCATTCTTCGAGCGTACGCCGGTACTCCGCTCGTGTCAGGGCGTGGCCGTCGTCAGCCGTGAGGTCCTCCGCCGGCCGCCCGTCATCCGACGATCCCGCTCCGGATGCGCCGCCGCGCGCCGAGTCCTCGCGCCGCGCGAGCTTCGAGGGCCACCAGATCGCCCGGCCGATGTCGTACGACAGCGCCGGGACGAGAAGGGAGCGCACGACGAAGGTGTCCAGCAGCACACCGAACGCCACGATGAAGGCGATCTGGGCGAGGAACAGGATCGGGATGACCCCGAGCGCGGCGAACGTGGCCGCAAGAACGAGGCCGGCGGAGGTGATCACCCCGCCGGTGGCGACGAGTCCGCGCAGGATTCCGCGCCGGGTGCCGTGGACGAGCGATTCCTCCCTCACTCTCGACATGAGGAAGATGTTGTAGTCCACGCCGAGGGCGACGAGGAAGACGAATCCGTACAGCGGCACGGCCGGATCGGCGCCCGGGAAGGCGAAGACCCCGTTGAAGACGAGAGCAGACACGCCGAGGGCCGACCCGAAGGAGAGGATGACGCTCGCCACGAGCAGCACCGGGGCCAGCACCGCCCGCAGGAGCAGCATGAGAATGACGAGGATCACCGCCAGCACGACCGGGATGATCACCGTCCGGTCGCGGATCGAGGTGTCGTTCGAGTCGATGTCGGTCGCCGTCACCCCGCCGACGAGGGCCGTTCCCTCCCCCAGCTCCTCGTCGTAGGCGATGCGCAGGTCGCGCACGGTGTCCTCCGCGGCGACCGAATCGGCTGCGTCGGTGAGGGTCCCGATCAGGAGCACGTCGCCGTCGGAGAGGGTCGGCTCCGGCGCCGCGGATCCCGGGGG
>NZ_DEPK01000108.1:14368-15752 GCF_002358725.1 Microbacterium sp. UBA3394 | reverse complement strand
TCAGGAGCGCGTCGGCGTCGCCGGCGTCGACGAGCAGCCAGGTCGTCTCGCCGTCGTCGAGCACGGCAGCGGCGTGTTCGACACGCCCCTGCGGGTCGAGCACGAGCAGCTCGGTGCTGACACCGGGCTCGAGGGTGCGGAGCGCCTGAGATGTCAGGGAGTCCAGCCACGACAGCCGGTCCTCGCCGGTGACCGCGAGCACGCGGCGGTCGCCGAGCACGGCCACCGCCCGACCGCCGGCAAGGGCGCGCTGCTCGCCGAGCGGTGACCCGAGGTGCTGGAGCACTCCGCCCTCGATCACCGCCCCGGGCACGCGCGCAGGATCGATCATCGCCGTCACTCCGCGCGCTTCAGACGTGCCGACGCGTGCGAGCGCAGGTCGTGTGCGAGAGCGGCGATGTCCCACGCCCAGAGCAGATCTCCCTCGACGAGCCCGTACATGCGCGTCGCCGCGGCGTAGTCCCGCGCACCGGCGGTGCGCACGACCGCGTCGGTGGCCAGGTCGATGCGCGGCCCCTTGATCTGACCGAGATAGAGCTCGCCGACGCCGTCGGAGTGGACGATCTGGGCCTGGATGTCGAACCCGCCCTCGGCGTTGCGGAGCTTCTCGACGTCATCGGCCGTGCGAGCGGGTCCGGGCGCGCGCGGCGGCAGCAGGGCCGGGCCGGCGTCGGTGGCGATGGCCGGACGCTCCAGACGCCAGAAGCCGACCTCGGCGACCAGCGGCACACGGCCGCCGTCGGCACCGATCGTCCAGGCGTCGGCGGAGTAGTTCAGGTGGTCTCCGCCGTCGTGGCTGAAGCTCACCCGATGGGTGAACTCACCCGAGAAGCGGGTGTCGCCGGCGGTGTAGTCCAGAACGCCGGTGCCCTCCCACACCCCGATGAGCCAGGAGAGCGGGGCGAGGTCTGCGGCGATGTCGGTCGGCAGATCGAGCACGACGCGCCCCGTCAGCGCTGGCCGCGATACAGGTTCTTCACGACGACGCCGGAGATGAACACGATCGCCAGCGAAGCCAGACCCAGAAGGCCGATGAAGAAGAGTTCCAGCGCCACGAGATCCATGTCGACCACTCTATCCCGGAACCACCGACGCGAGACCGAACCCGAGGCTGATCACGCCCAGGATCAGAAGGGCTCCGACGACGCTCGCGGCCACGCGCTGGATGAAGCGGTATGAGCGCCCGTAGGACAGCTGCACGGCGAAGGCGAGGATCAGGCACCCGCCGAGTCCCACCGGCATCCATGCGGCGCGCCACTCGGCCGGCACGAACAGTCCGATCGCGATGCCGACGATCGCGGCGACGATCCAGACGGCGACGACGCCGCCGAAGGTCGAACGCGGTGCGAGCGGTGGGGTGGACATCGCGACCATTCTCGCGCAC
>NZ_DEPK01000108.1:3428-13970 GCF_002358725.1 Microbacterium sp. UBA3394 | reverse complement strand
CCACGGCGTGTTCGACGCCGAGAGGATGGCGTCTTGGCACAGCTTCTGGTTCTCAGCTCCGCACAGGGGGGCGGCCCTGTCCTGCCCTCGCTCGAACTGCTGAGTCATCGCGTACGGCAGATCCCGGCCGAAGCCGCGCAGCTGGTGAACGCACCGAGCTCCGACGTCATCTTCATCGACGCGCGCGTCGACCTGGTCGGCGCGAAGTCGCTCAGCAAGATCCTGAACACCACCGGCGCCGACGCTCCGCTGATCCTCATCGTCACCGAGGGCGGACTGACCGCCGTGTCGACCGACTGGGGCGTCGACGACGTGATCCTCGTGACCGCCGGTCCCGCGGAGGTGGATGCGCGCATCCGCCTCGCCATCGGCCGCAAGAGCCAGGACCAGGGCTCGAGCCGCATCCAGACGTCCGGCATCTCCATCGACGAGTCGTCGTACTCCGCGAAGGTGCACGGCAAGCCGCTCGATCTGACCTACAAGGAGTTCCAGCTCCTGCACTTCTTCGCCACGCATCCCTCGCGGGTCTTCACGCGCGAGCAGCTTCTCAGCGAGGTGTGGGGATACGACTACTTCGGCGGCACCCGCACGGTCGACGTGCACGTTCGTCGCCTGCGCGCCAAGCTCGGCGACCTGGAGCAGCTCATCGGGACGGTCCGGAACGTCGGCTACCGCTTCAACGTCTACGAGGACGACCAGGTCCCGACGCCGCGCGAACGCGGCGAAGCGTCGTAGCCCGCCGCGTTCACACCGCGGTCACCTTCGTCCTGCAATGATGAGGGGATGATCGAACCAGAGGTTCTCGATGCCGGTCTCGGCGATGCCGACGACGATGACTTCGACCAGTCCGAGAGCTTCGATGCGCAGCTGCCCGAGCACCGCTACCTCGATCGGGAGGTGAGCTGGCTCGCCTTCAACCAGCGCGTGCTGGAGCTTGCCGAGGACGAGCTGACACCGCTCCTGGAGCGGACGAACTTCCTCGCGATCTTCGCCAGTAACCTCGACGAGTTCTTCATGGTGCGCGTCGCCGGCCTCAAGCGCCGCATCGTCACGGGACTGGCGGTGCCCACCAACGTCGGGCGCTCGCCCCACGAGGTGCTCTCCGACATCTCCGCCGAGGCGCACGCCCTTCAGGTGCGTCATGCCGCGGCGTGGACCAATCTGGTGAAGCCCGCGATGGCCCGCAACGGCATCGAGGTGCTCTCCTACGATGCGCTCGACGACGACGACCGGGCGAAGCTCTACACCTACTTCCAGACCCAGGTCTTCCCCGTGCTCATGCCGCTCGCGGTCGACCCGGCGCACCCCTTCCCGTACATCTCCGGGCTGTCGCTGAACCTGGCGATCCGCATCCGCAACGCCCGAACCGGCCGTCAGGAGTTCGCGCGGCTGAAGGTGCCGCCCATGCTCCCGCGGTTCGTTGAGGTCTCGCGCGACGACGACGGGGTGCGGTATCTGCCGCTCGAGGACCTCATCGCCAACAACCTCAGCGACCTGTTCCCGGGGATGGAGGTGCTCGATCATCACGCGTTCCGCCTCACGCGCAACGAGGATTTCGTGATCGAGGAGGACGAGACCGAGAACCTCATCCAGGCGCTCGAGGCCGAGCTCATGCGCCGGCGCTTCGGACCTCCCATCCGCCTCGAGGTCACCGACGACATGGACGACCTCACACTCGAGCTCCTGGTGAACGAACTCGACATCACCGAGCAGGAGGTCTACCGCCTGCCGGGGCCGCTCGACCTGCGCGGCCTGTTCGATCTGGCGCGCATCGATCGCCCCGATCTGCACTACCCGCCGCACCTGCCCACGACGGCGCTCGCCTTCCAGCCGGGCGACAACACCGAGCGCAGCGACATCTTCACCGCGATCCGCAAGGCGGATGTGCTCGTGCACCACCCCTACGAGTCGTTCGCGACGAGTGTGCAGAGCTTCCTCGAGCAGGCGGCGAAGGATCCCCACGTTCTGGCCATCAAGCAGACGCTGTACCGCACGTCGGGCGACAGCCCGATCATCCAAGCGCTCATCGACGCGGCAGAGGCCGGCAAGCAGGTTCTCGCTCTCGTCGAGGTGAAGGCGCGCTTCGACGAGGCCAACAACATCGTCTGGGCGCGCAAGCTCGAGAAGGCGGGCGTGCACGTCGTGTACGGCCTCGTCGGACTCAAGACGCACTGCAAGCTCGCCCTCGTGATCCGCGAGGAGGAGGGGGTGCTGCGCCACTACAGCCACGTCGGGACGGGGAACTACAACCCCAAGACCAGTCGGCTGTACGAGGACTTCGGCCTGTTCACCGTCGACGACGAGGTCGGCCGCGACCTCACCCGCCTGTTCAACGAACTGAGCGGATACGCGATCGAGAAGAAGTTCAAGCGGCTCCTGGTCGCTCCACTGCACCTGCGCAAGGGGCTCCTCCGGCTCATCGACAAGGAGCGCAAGAACGCGCTGGCCGGCAAGCCGTCCCGGGTGCGGATCAAGGTCAACTCGATGGTCGACGAGCAGATCATCGACGCGCTGTACCGCGCCAGCCAGGCGGGGGTTCCCGTGGAGGTCTGGGTGCGCGGCATCTGCTCCCTCCGTCCCGGTGTGCCGGGTCTGAGCGAGAACATCACGGTGCGGAGCATCCTCGGGCGCTACCTCGAGCATTCCCGCATCTTCGCGTTCGAGAACGACGGCGATCCGCAGATGTACATCGGCAGCGCCGACATGATGCACCGGAACCTCGATCGACGCATCGAGGCGCTCGTGCGGGTCGTCGCCCCCGCCCACCTCCGCGAACTGGACGATCTGTTCACCCTCGCGATGAGCGACAGCACCAGCTCGTGGTGGCTGGGCGCGGACGCGGAATGGACGCGCCACGCCCAGAGCGCCGACGGCGCACCGCTGCTGGACCTGCAGGATCGCACCATGCACGACGTGCGGCGACGCCGTCGAGCACGGGCGGTGCGATGAGCTCGGCCGTCGTCTACGCCGCCGGCGGGGTGGTGTGGCGAGTCGTCGACGGCAAGCTGCGCATCCTGCTCGTGCACCGCACGAAGTACCGCGACCTGAGCCTACCCAAGGGCAAGGTCGACCCCGGGGAGACCCTGCCCGAGACGGCCGCGCGCGAGATCCACGAGGAGACCGGCATCCGTGTGAGCCTCGGTGTGCACATCGGCGTCTCCCACTACCGGCTTCCGTCATCACGGGAGAAGATCGTGCACTACTGGGCCGCCGAGGCGACCGACGCCGCGATCCGGGCGAGTTCGTTCACGCCGAACAAGGAGATCGCCGCGCTCGAGTGGGTGTCGCTGAAGAAGGCCGTGAAGCGCCTCAGCTATCCCGTCGACGTCGAGATCGTCGAGCGATTCCGCGCCTTCCTCGACGAGGGGGCCTTGCGCACCTTCCCGCTCGTGATCCTCCGGCATGCGAAGGCCGTCTCGCGGGACGCGTTCGACGGCGAGGTCGACGCCGAGCGTCCGCTCGCCCCGCGCGGGCGCCGGCAGGCGAACGAGCTCGTCGGCCCGCTTGTCGCGTTCGGCGTACGCAGGATCGTCTCCAGCCCCGCGGTGCGGTGCGCCAGCACGGTGCGTCCGCTCGCGGCCGCCCTGGGCTGCAAGGTGCACCTCGAGCCGGGGATCAGCCAGGATGCGTGGGAGGAGGGGCGGTCGGATGTGCGGCGCATCGTCGGTGATCGGATCCGCGCGCGCCGGCCCGTCGTTCTCTGCAGTCATGGCCCCGTGCTTCCCGACATCGTCAGCGAGCTCGCGCTCGCGGCCGGCAGCATCCCGGGCTCGTATCTGGGCAGCGCGTCGGCGCTGGACACGGGAGAGTTCTCGGTCGTGCACCTCTCGGCCGACGACCCGGCCTCGGGCATCGTCGCGACCGAGAAGCACGACGCCGGCGTGTGACGTGGAGGCGATCCAGGTCGCGTGGGCACCCGTCGCGGATGGCCCCCGACGCGCCGTCGCCGACGAGCTGCTGCGCCGCCTCGCTCCCGGGTGCGACGTGTCGCGCGTGTGCGCCCGGTGCGGTGGGGACCACGGCGCACCGCGGCTGACTCCCGGCGGACTTCTCGCATCGACGACGTATGTCCGGGATGGCATGAATCGGGTGGCGACCGCGGTCGCGGCTGTCGTCGACGGCGGCGGACTCGTCGGCTTCGGCATCGACGCGGAGCGCGGCGAGGCCTCGGACGCCTCCGACGTGGCCGGTTTCGGCACCCTCCGGGAGTGGGTGCGCCTCGAGGCCGCCGCCAAAGCCGACGGCCGCCTCCTGCGCCTCGACCCGACATCCGTCGTCGTGCACACCGCGGGCTCGACCTGGACGGCGTCCCTCCCGGCGGCCCCCGACGTGCACGGGCGCGATCTGCCGGGACCGCCGGGGGCCGTCCTCAGCGCGGCGTGGCGATCGGCGTGACCGGCCGAGACCTCACGCGGCAGCGGGAAGCGGCGGAAGCTCGCGGGCGTAGAGCCACTCGTCGAAGAACGCCCCCATCGGGCGGCCCGCGAACGATTCCGCCAGCGCGATGAAGTCGTCGGTCGACACCAGAGCATGGCGGTGGCGGCCGGTCCACGCGGTCAGCAGCTGCGCGAACGCCTCGGCGCCGATCGTGCGGCGCACGGCCAGGAGGGTGAGCGCGCCGCGCTTGTAGACCCGATCGTCGAACATGTCTCGGGCTCCGGGGTCTCCGATCACGATGTCGGCGCGGAGGTCGCTGAGGCGGCTGTGGGCTGTGGCCGCGAGTTCCTCGATCGTGGGCCCACCCGAGGCCTCTGACCACACCCACTCGGCGTAGCAGGCGAAACCCTCATTGAGCCAGATGTCTCGCCACGCGCCGATCCCGACGCTGTTGCCGAACCACTGGTGGGCGAGCTCATGCGCGATCAGCCGCTCGTACTCCGGTTCGAGGTGGTTCGCGCCGAAGACGGCGAGTCCCTGCGCCTCCAGCGGGATCTCGAGATCATCGGGAGTCACCACGAGGGTGCACGCCTCCTGCGGATAGGTCCCGAAGGTCTCCTCGAAGCACGCGATCATGCGGGGCACGTCGGCCAGAGCCCGGCGCGCCCGCACAGCCAGGGCGCCCGGCGTGAAGACAGTCGCGGGCCCCAGCGACTTCTCGCGGTAGGGCCCGATGTGCACGGCCGCGAGATAGGTGGCGGTCGGGACGTCGCTGCGGAACTCCCAGCGCGTCGAACGCCCCTGCTTCGTCACCGAGACGCGGCGTCCCGTGGCGGCGACGGTGTAGCCGGCATCCGCGGTCACGGCCACGGTGAAGCGCGCCCGGTTGTCGGGGCGATCGTTGCAGGGGAACCACGTGGGCGCCCCGACCGGCTGCGACGCGACCAGCATCCCCTCCTCGAGCTCCTCCCACCCGATCTGCCCCCACGTCGACCTGCGGGGAGAGGGCCGCCCCGCGTAGCGCACCTCCGTCGAGAACCGCTCACCCGCGACGATCGGATGCGGCACGCTCACGCGCAGGTGGCGCGGTCCCTGCCGGAACTTCGCGGGCACCCCGTCGACGGTCACGCGCGTCGCACGCAGTCCGATGAGGTCGAGCGAGAACGCACCGAGGTCGGTCACGGCGACCGCATTGAGGGTCGCGCGGGCCTCGAGGTGATTTGTCCGGACGGCGTATCGGAGGTCGAGGTCGTACGATTCCACGTCGTACGAGGCGTCGCCGCTCGAGGGCGTGTACGCGTCGCTCACGAGGTCGTCTGGTAGGCGCGGACCTTGACCGCACGCCAGGGGCCGATCGGATTGCCGCTCCAGCGCGAGCCCACCGGCACGTGCTCCCCCCGCATGACGAGGGATGCCGGGCCCACCGTGGCGTCGGCGCCGATGGTCGCCGCGGGCAGGATCACACTGTGCGGTCCGAGGGTCGCCCCGGACGCGAGTTCGACGGCATCCATGCTCATGATTCGATCATGGAACAGGTGCGTCTGCACAACGCAGCCGCGGTTGACCGTCGCACCGTCGCCGAGGGTGACGAGGTCGGGCTCGGGCAGCCAGTAGGAGTCGCACCAGACCCCCCGCCGGATCGTCGCGCCGAGGGAACGCAGCCAGACGGCGAGCGCCGGCGTTCCGGCGGCCGCCCGCGCGAACCACGGCGCAGCGACCATCTCGGTGAACGTGTCGGCGACCTCCGTGCGCCACACGAAGCTCGACCACAGCGGCTTCTCCCCTGCCCGGATGGGTCCGACGATGAGCCACTTCGCGAGCGTCGTCACCGCGGCGGCGAGACCGCCCGCGAGCAGGAGGACGGGTCCCGACAGCACGAGCGTCCACACCGGACCCACACCCTCCCACAGCGCCGCGAGCGCGAACAGCACGCCGAGCCCGAGCCCGCAGCTGACGATCACCGGCACGATGCGCAGCAGCTCCCATGTCGCGCGAGCGACACGCAGTCCCGCCCCGGGCCGATAGGTGCGGCTCTCGTCGACCTCGGTCGCGACGCGTCGCAGGCGCACGGCCGGTGAGCCGAGCCAGGACGAGCCGGCCTTCGCCTTCTCGGGCGCCACCGACAACACGGCGACCAGGCCGTCCTTGGGAACGCGATGGCCGGGACCGGCCATCCCGGAATTCCCCAGGAAGGCCCGTTTGCCTATGCGCACCTTCCCGATGCGCATCCAGCCCTTGCGGAGCTCGTAGGAGGCGACCATCGTGTCGTCGGCGAGGAAGGCCCCGTCTTCGATGCGCGTCATCGACGGCAGCAGCAGCACCGTCGACGCCTCGACGTTCCTGCCCACCCGTGCTCCGAGCAGGCGCAGCCAGACCGGGGTGAACAGGCTCGAGTACAGCGGGAAGAGGAACTGGCGCGCGGAATCGAGAAGCCGCTCGGTCGTCCACACCTGCCATCCGATCCTCGATCGCACCGGATGAGTCCCCTCCGTCAGGCCGATCGCCAGCAGGCGCACGCCGAGCACGACGGCTCCGGCATAGACCACGCCCGCCGCGATGACCGCGGGAACCAGCCACGCCGCGGCACTCGCGAAGAACCCCCCGAGAGTGTCTGCGCCGCTCGCTCCCACCGCGAGAACCAGCCCGCCGACGGCCAGCGAGCCGATCGGCAGGAGCCCGAGGAAGACCGACGATGCCGCGTAGGCGGTGAGCCAGCGGCGTGCCGGGGGCGGGGCGTCTTCGGGCCAGCGATCGTCGCCGGCCGCACCGACGCGCACCGCGGGTGAGCCGGCCCACCTCTGATCGGCGCGCACCCGACCGAACACCGCCGACCCGGGGGCGATCTCGGCCCGACGGCCGATGCGCGTTCCGGGCGCGAGCGTGCTCCGTGCGCCGACCGCGGCATCCGCCCCGATGCGCACCGGCCCGACGCGCACGCGGTCGCCGTCGATCCACGAGCCGGTCAGGTCGACTTCCGGCTCGATCGATGCGCGCGAACCGACTTCGAGCATCCCGGTGATCGGCGGGAGCGTGTGCATGTCGACGTCGCGGCCGATCTTCGCCCCCAGCAGCCGCGCATAGAACGTCACCCACGGTGCGCCGGCCAGACCCACCGCGTCGATCTGGTCGGCGAACTGCTCGGCGAGCCACAGGCGCAGGTGCACCCAGCCGCCCCGGGGATAATCGCCCGGCTTCACACCGGACAGCAGCAGTCGCGCCGCGAGCGCGGCGATCCCCATCCGGCCGAACGGTGTCGCGAACAGCAGCAGGCCCACCACCAGGACCCACCACGGCACCTCGGGGAGCACGTCGAACCCCGGCACGAGCCGCAGCAGCGCGCTCGCGGTCAGCAGGTAGAGCAGCCAGCGCACACCCGTGACGATGAACAGCGGCACGCCGAGGAGCGACTGCAGCCACTGCATCCGCCGCGGCGTCGGCTTCGGCGTGGAGTACTCCCCCACCGGGGTCGCCGCCGCGACGGCCCCGATCGCCGACGCCATCGCCGCGAGTCGTGGGACGTCATAGATGTCGGCGACGGAGAACTCCGGAACCCGGGTGCGGATGCGCGAGACGAGCTGCGCCGCCGCCAGGGACCCGCCGCCGAGGTCGAAGAAGTCCGCGGCGGCATCGGTGATCGGCATCCCGAGCACCGCCTGCCACAGCTCCGCGAGCCATGCCTCATCGTCGGTGAGCCCGTCGGCGGTGTCATCGGTGCCCGGCAGGGGCCACGGCAGCGCGTCGCGGTCGACCTTGCCGGAGGTCCGCACGGGAAGGTCGTCGACCTCCGCGAGGATCGGGACGACCCCGGCGGCGAGTCGCTCGGTGAGCCGCGCCCGCGCCCCGGCGCGATCGAGGGGAGCCTCGGTGACGACGTATCCGACGAGCACCGAGACTCCGGCATCCGTCTTGCGAACGGCGGCGCAGGCCGCGGCCACGCCGGGGAGGTCGCCGAGCGCGGCCTCGACCTCGCCGAGTTCGATCCGGCGGCCCCCGATCTTCACCTGATCGTCGGCGCGCCCCTGGAAGATGAGCCCCTCGCGCTCGTAGCGCACGAGGTCGCCCGATCGGTAGGCGCGCTTCCAGCCGAGCGAGGGCATCGGCGCGTACTTCTGCGCGTCCTTCTCGGGGTCCAGGTAGCGGGCGAGGCCGACGCCGCCGATGATGAGTTCACCCGCCTCGCCTTCACCGACGCGGTTCCCGTCGGCGTCGACGACCGCGAGCATCCATCCATCCAGCGGCAGGCCGATCCGCACCGGACCGTCCCCTCCGAGCGGTGCAGCGCAGGCCACGACGGTCGCCTCGGTCGGACCGTACGTGTTCCAGACCTCCCGACCCTCCGCAGCCAGACGAGCGGCGAGCTCGGGAGGACAGGCCTCGCCCCCGAAGATCAGCAGGCGCACGTTCTCGATCGCGCTGCCGGGCCACATCGACGCGAGGGTCGGAACGGTCGAGACCGCGGTGATGCTCTGCCGAAGCAGCCACGGGGCGAGATCGTCGCCGGAGCGCACGAGCGACCTCGGCGCGGGCACGAGGCAGGCGCCGTGGCGCCACGCGAGCCACATCTCCTCGCACGATGCGTCGAAGGCGACCGAGAGTCCCGCGAGCACCCGATCCCCCGGCGCCAGGGGCGCGTCCTGCAGGAAGAGGTTCGCCTCGGCGTCGACGAACGCCGCCGCGCTGCGGTGCGTGACCGCCACGCCCTTCGGAACGCCCGTCGAGCCCGAGGTGAAGATGATCCACGCGTCGTCGTCGACGGTGGGCGGAGGCACCGCGGCGACCGCGCTCGTGCTCGGGTGGGGCGCGGTGTCGGCGTAGAGCACCGCCGGCCCGGTCGCCGCCCCACCGCCCGAGGCGGGATCGGTCGGCACGTACACGCCGCCGGTGCCGATGATCCCAGTCACCGCCGCCTCGCCGAACACGAGCGCGGCGCGCTCGTCGGTGTCGTCGGCGTCGACGGGCACATAGGCCGCTCCCGCGGCCAGCACGCCGAGGATCGACACGTAGAGATCCCGGGAGCCGGACGGCACCCGGATTCCGATGCGGTCGCCGCGGCGAACGCCGGCCTCGTGCAGGCGCGCCGCGGTGCGCGAGACGAGTGCGGCGAGCTCCCGGTAGCTCATGGCGCCGGCGCCGTCATCGAGCGCCGAGGCCTCCGGGTGCCGGGCGACGGTGTCGCGGAAGACCTCGACGAGCGTGCGCGGTCGGGCGGCGAGGGATGCGCGATCGAGCGCGCTCTGATCGGAGTCTGCGGGCACGTCAGACGGTCGCATCCACGGCCACGCGCGCCGCCTTCGTGATCTCGGACATGACCATCACGCTAACCACTCCGCGAACCCGCCTTCGCACGGCTCGGTCGATCCGGTTCGTTGCACAAGATCCGTTCACCAGGCGTTCACCTCCCGCGCGCACTCTCTTAAGGCTGCGTGCTTAGCGTGCACGGCGAGCCCCGCACCGGGCCCGCAACCCCAACCCCTACACGTGAGGATTCACAGTGAAGCTCAACCGTCTTGCGAAGATCGGCGCCCTCGGCGCTGTCGCCGCACTCGCCCTGACCGCCTGCGCCGCGAACGAGGGCACGGACACCGCCTCGGACACCACCGACGAGACGAGCACGCTCTCGGGCACCCTCGACGCCACCGGCGCCTCCTCGCAGACCGCCGCCCAGGAGGCGTGGGTCGCGAACTTCCAGACCGCCAACCCCGACGTCACGGTCAACTACGAGCCCACCGGATCGGGCACCGGCCGCGAGAACTTCATCGCCGGCGCCAGCAACTTCATCGGCTCGGACCGCGCGTTCAACGACGAGGAGATCGCCGCCGGCGGCTTCGCCGCCTGCGCCGCTGACGGAGAGGCCGGCATCGTCGAGCTGCCGATGTACATCTCCCCGGTCGCCGTCGCCTTCAACCTCGAGGGCGTCGACAGCCTGAACATGTCGGCTGAGACCATCGCGAGCGTCTTCGCCGGCGAGATCACCAGCTGGAACGACGAGGCCATCGCCGCCGACAACCCCGACGTCGAGCTCCCCGACCTCGCCATCTCGCCCGTGCACCGCTCGGACGACTCGGGCACCACCGAGACCTTCACCTCCTACCTCGAGGCCGCCTCGGGCGGCGCGTGGGAGTACGAGGCCGACGGCGTGTGGCCGATCGACTCCGGTGAGGCCGC
>NZ_DEPK01000108.1:2290-3037 GCF_002358725.1 Microbacterium sp. UBA3394 | reverse complement strand
TCGCAGGTCGGCGACCTCGGCACCGTCTCGGTCGGCGTCGGTGGCGAGTTCGTCCCCTACTCGGCCGAAGCCGCCGCGATGATCGTCGACTCGGCCCCGCAGGTCGAGGGCCGCGGCGAGGGCGACCTCGCCCTCGAAGTGGACTACAGCACCGAAGAGGCCGGCGTCTACCCGATCGCCCTCGTCAGCTACCTCATCGGCTGCGTCGAGTACGAGGACGCGAACACCGCTGAGCTGGTCGCGGCGTACTTCTCCTACATCGCCAGCCCCGAGGGCCAGGACGCCGCCGCCGAGAACGCCGGCTCGGCCCCGATCTCGGACGACCTGCGCTCGCAGATCGAGTCCGCGATCGCCCTGATCGGCTGATCATCCCCCTGATCCCGCCCTGCCCGGCCTCGCCGTCGGGCAGGGCGGGATATCCCGTCCGACCCGCAGCAGACATACTGGGGCAATGGGTTCCCGGCGAAGGACAGAAATGGCGACGACCACCGACAACCGCCCACCCGTGAAGACCGATCCCAAGCGCGGCGCACGCCGTCGTCCTGGCGACCTCGCCTTCTCGGGCACCGCTCTGGCCGCAGGAATCACCATCCTCGTCCTCCTGGCCGCGGTGTCCGTCTTCCTGATCGCCGAGTCCGTTCCGGCGTTCACCTCCGACCCCGCCGAGAACCCGATCCTCAACGGCAGCTCGTTCCTCGAGTACGTGTGGCCGCTCATCTTCGGCACCATCTGGTCGGCGATCCTCGC
>NZ_DEPK01000108.1:699-1909 GCF_002358725.1 Microbacterium sp. UBA3394 | reverse complement strand
GCGCCCCGCAGAATCTCCGCGGTGCTCGGCTACATCATCGATCTGCTCGCCGCCGTGCCGTCCGTCGTCTTCGGCCTCTGGGGCGGCCTCGTCTTCGCCGGCATGGCGCAGCCGTTCTACGTCTGGCTGAACGAATACCTCGGCTGGATCCCGCTGTTCGGCGGCCAGGTCTCCGCCACCGGCCGCACCATCCTGACCGCCGCCCTCGTGCTCGCGATCATGGTCCTGCCGATCATGACCGCCATCTGCCGCGAGGTGTTCCTGCAGACCCCGGTGCTTCACGAAGAAGCGGCCCTCGCTCTCGGCGCCACCCGCTGGGAGATGATCAAGATGGCCGTCCTCCCCTTCGCCCGCGGCGGCATGGTCTCCGCCGCGATGCTCGCCCTCGGGCGCGCGCTCGGCGAGACGATGGCCGTGACCATGGTGCTGTCCGTGTCGGGCGTGGTCACCTTCGAGCTCCTCACCGCGACGAACCCCACCACCATTCCCGCCAACATCGCCCTGTCGTTCCCGGAGGCCTACGGTGACGGCATCAGCGTGCTCATCGCCACCGGTCTCGTCCTGTTCGTCCTCACCTTCGGCGTCAACGCACTGGCGCGCTGGATCGTCGCGCGCCGCGCCGAGTTCTCGGGAGCCAACTGATGACCACCATCGAGAAGACCTCCGCACCGGCGAAGGCGAACTCCCTCACCAGCGGCCGCCTTCCGAAGGCGACGCCGTGGATCGTCCTCGCAGCGTCGTGGGCCCTCATGGCGGTCGTGTTCGGATTCGCCAACATCGGCAACCCCGTCGGCGACTTCAACATCGCCGCCACCGTGTTCCTCGGAACGGTGCTGTTCGTCGCGGCGATCTACGTGATCTCGTCCATCGTCGAGGGTCAGCGCAAGGCGACCGACCGCTTCATCACCGCCATCGTCTCGGCCGCCTTCCTGGTGGCCCTCCTCCCCCTGATCTCCCTGCTGTTCACGGTGCTCGTCAACGGCATCGCCCGTTTCGACATCGAGTTCTTCACGTACAGCATGCGCAACGTCATCGGCGATGGCGGCGGCGCGATCCACGCCATCTGGGGCACCCTGCTGATCACGCTGGCGGCGACGATCATCTCGGTCCCGATCGGCCTGATGACCTCCATCTACCTGGTGGAGTACGGCTCGCGCAGCAAGCTCGGCAAGGCCATCACCTTCTTCGTCGACGTGATGACCGGCATCCC
>NZ_DEPK01000108.1:0-673 GCF_002358725.1 Microbacterium sp. UBA3394 | reverse complement strand
CTCGCTGTTCGTGGTCTTCTTCGGTCCCGGCATCTCGAACGGCTTCATGGGCGCCGTCGCACTGAGCGTGCTGATGATCCCCGTCGTCGTGCGCTCGTCGGAGGAGATGCTCCGCCTGGTGCCGAACGAGCTGCGCGAGGCCTCGTACGCCCTCGGCGTGCCGAAGTGGCTGACGATCGTGAAGGTGGTCCTGCCCACCTCGATCGCCGGCATCACCACCGGCGTGATGCTCGCCATCGCCCGCGTCATCGGAGAGACGGCCCCCCTGCTGCTGACAGCCGGCTATACCGCGAGCCTCAACCTCAACCTGTTCGAGGGCAACATGATGACGCTGCCGGTGTTCGTCTACAACCAGTACGCCAACCAGGGCACCAGCCCCGACTCGGCCATCTCCCGCGCCTGGGCCGGGGCCCTGACGCTGATCCTGATCGTCATGGTGCTGAACCTCGCCGCTCGCGCGGTCGCGAAGTTCTTCGCCCCGAAGACCGGTCGCTGACCCACACCCGAGAGAAAGAACCGTCTTGTCCAAGAGCATCGAAGTCAACGACCTCAACGTCTACTACGGCGACTTCCTCGCCGTCGAGGGTGTGTCTCTCGACATCGAGCCGCGTTCGGTGACCGCCTTCATCGGTCCGTCCGGGTGCGGCAAGTCGACCTTCCTGCGCACCCTCAA
>NZ_DEPK01000084.1:4211-13213 GCF_002358725.1 Microbacterium sp. UBA3394 | reverse complement strand
CGAATGATCAGGTCGCCGACGTCGGCACTGCTCACGTCGATGGTGAGGTCGTTGCCGCTGACCGTCACCGCGGGACAGCTTCCGACGACGTCGACG
Organism: Microbacterium sp. UBA3394; assembly: GCF_002358725.1. Lineage (NCBI taxonomy): Bacteria > Bacillati > Actinomycetota > Actinomycetes > Micrococcales > Microbacteriaceae > Microbacterium > Microbacterium sp. UBA3394. The sequence continues at coordinate 13,117 of NZ_DEPK01000084.1, read as the reverse complement.
CGCGGATCCGCCCTCTCGGCGATCTCGAGAGGCGCCTCGGAGCATTCGACGGTCTGGCCGGCGAGGTCCTCCGGGTTCCTCTCGGCGGGACTCACGGAGGGCGACGCAGAGGACGCCGAGGTCCCCGCCGAGCCGGTGGGCTCCTCGGGGAGGCGCACGACGGTCTCGGTCACGCACCCCGTGAGCGACGCGATCAGAAGGATCGTGACGGCGGCCGCGGCGCCCCGGAATCGGGCACCGGGCAGGGGGAGATCCATCGGCATGCAACCACCCTATGCGCGGGGCGGGCGCTAAGCACGAGGGTGGGCGAGGCGGTAGGTCGCAGCGAGGCGCTCACTCGAGACGTGGGTGTAGATCTGCGTGGTCGCCAGGCTCGCGTGTCCGAGAAGCTCCTGGACCGTGCGCAGGTCGGCTCCGCCGTCGAGCAGGTGAGTGGCGGCGGAGTGCCGGAGCGCATGGGGGCCGACGCTCGCACCGATGACCGGCCCGAGTCGTCGCGCGACCACGTCGTAGACCGCGCGCGGGCCGATGCGCGCACCTCGGGTGCCGAGGAACACCGCGGCGACGGGGGCGCCGTCGCCGCGGGCGTGCAGCACCGGGCGACCCCGCACGAGATAGGCCTCGAGCGCAGCGGAGGCCGGGGCGCCGAAGGGCACCATCCGCTCCTTGTCGCCTTTCCCGACCACGCGGAGGGTGCGGCGGTCGTCGTCGATCGCGTCTCGGTCGAGAGCGCAGAGCTCGGACACGCGGATGGCGGTGCCGTAGAGCACTTCGAGCAGCGCGCTGTCCCGCAGCAGCACGGGATCGCCGTCGCGTGCGGCATCGCGCACGTCGTCGAGGAGGTCGGAGACGCCGTCCGCGGTAGCCACCCGGGGAAGGGTGCGCCCCCGTTTGGGGGTGACGAGGCGAGCGCTCGGATCGACCTCGACCAGTCCCATCTCCACCGACCAAGCGAAGAATCCGCGAACGGCCGCGGCTCGGCGAGCAAGGGTCGATGCACTGTGACCGCGCTGCACCGACTCCCACAGCCACTCGCGGAGAGCGTGGACGTCGACGTCCGTCAACACCGGATCCCCGGTTGCCGCCACGACATCGGCGAGGTCGCCGCGATACGCACGAACGGTCCGTGGCGACAATCGGCGCACGTGAGCCAGATGATCCACGTAGCTCTCCGCCGCTTCGCCGAACCTCATGCCCTCAGCTTCCCCTCCTTCCCGTCCCCGAGGTGCGCGGCGCACCGATCAGGCGCGACGCCAGCCGCGATCGTCGCGGCGGACACGCCCTTCGAGTTCGAGCAGCCCGAGAAGCGACCCCGTCTCCGCGACGGAGAGGCCGGCACCGCGCGCCGCCTCGTCGGTGGAGCGACCGGCGCGCGTGCTCAGGGCGTCGACGACGCGGGTCGCCGCATCCGTCCTCGGACCACCCGTCGCACCGTCCGCGCGTTCGACGTCCCGTGCGTCGAGCCCACCCACCAGCTCCCAGGCGTCGTCCGCTCCGGTCACGGCGACCGCGTCGTACTCCCGCAGCAGTCGATGGCAGCCCGCCGAGGCGGCACTGGTCACCGGGCCGGGGACGGCGCCGAGTGGTCGCCCGAGGCTCACGGCGTGCCCGGCGGTGTTGAGCGAGCCGCTGCGCCAGCCCGCCTCGACCACCACGGTCGCCGCTCCGAGCGCCGCAATCAGCCGATTGCGCTGGAGGAAGCTTCTCCGAACTAACGCGACTCGAATCGGTGCTGGCCTCTTGTCCAACGAGCCTCGGGAACTACTCGATGCGATATATGCGTGATCGCCACCATTTGCCAGCTTCGCGCGTGGCGCGGTCCATGGGGCTGCCGAGGGGATTGTCGCTGGTCATATAGGTCCAGGTTGCCGAGGGTCTGCGCAGGCCGAGGCCTGCGATTCCTTGACTGAGCTGATCGGGCGTTGCCTTCTGGATGATGTCGGCGGCTCGTTCGTAGGCGGTCGCGAAGAATCCGTGGAACTCGCGGAGTGCGATGCGGTGGAACTCGTCGCGAGGGTTGACGCCTGCGAGGGCTTGGAGGTGGATGCCGTCGCGGATTTCGCTGAGGTGGGCGAGGTGGTCGCACCACTGTTCGTCGAGGCACCAGAGCGTGACTTCGCGGGCCAAGCGAGCGATGACTTCGGATGAGGAGGTTGACTCGAGCTCTGCGAGTTTCGACGGGACGCGGTTGGCAAGCTCGATGAGGCCGCGGTCGTGATGCATGACTTCGTTGCGGTCTTCCAGGACAGTGGCGCGTTGCCGTGCGATCGCGCGGTTGAAGTCCCAGGTGTCGCGGTGCCGGTCGTGTCGGATGCCTTCCGCGATTCGCTGAGCTTGGTCGACGATGCTTCCGAGTGCGGCCTGATCCAACCGCGGGCCGCGTCTGGTGATCTTCCCGAGATGATGTGCTGGGGCGTTGGCTTGCACGAGTTCGTCGGTGGTGCTCACGAACGTCATGGTGAGGCCGGGGTCGCCCTGTCTGCCGGCGCGGCCGCGTAGCTGCGCGTCGAGGCGTCCCGATGGGTAGCGGCCGACTTGCAGGACGGCCAGGCCGCCGGTCGCGGCCACGCGAGCATGGTCGTGCTCGTCGGTTCCCCCGAGTCGGATGTCGGTGCCGCGCCCGGACATCTGTGTCGAGATTGTGACGGCTCCGAGCTCGCCTGCCCTGGCGATCACGGCGGCTTCGTGGGCATCGTTTCGGGCGTTGAGCACTCGGGATGGGATGCCTGCTTCGGCGAGGGAAGCGGCGAAGCGCTCGGACTCGGCGACGCTCTGCGTGCCGACCAGGATCGGCTGACCGGTGTGGTGACGATCACGGATCTCGGTCACGACGGCGTCCAGACGGGTCTGGTCGTCGAGGAACACTCGTGGCGTGTGATCGACCCGCTGGTTCGGTAGCCGTCGTTCGACCCGCCCGGCGGGAAGCGAGTAGAACTCGATGAGCTCCTCGGCGACGGCGACGACGGTGCCGCTCATGCCGGTCAGCGTCGCGTAGTCGCGCAGCAGGTCCTGGACGGTCAGTGTGTCGAGAATCAGGCCTGGTGAGGAGACTTCGAGTTGCTCCTTCGCCTCGATCGCGGCGTGCAATCCGTCCGGCCAACGTTGCTGATGAGCGACCCTGCCGCGGGCGGTGTTGATCAGCCTGATGGTGTCTTCGACGACGAGGTAGTCGATGTCGCGCTGGATCAGAACGTGCGCGTGCAGGGCGAGGTTCACTCGTGTGAGCGTGGCCGTGTGCTCGGTGTCGAAGAGGTTCACCCCGCCGAGCCGATGCTCCAAGAGGTCCAGTCCGGCGTCGGTGAGCGAGACGGTCGCGTGGTCTCCGTCGACGGCGTAGTGCGTGCCGGCGGCGAGTTCGCGGACGAGGGTATCGGCGGCGGTGAAGTCACTGGGCGTGTCCGTCGAGGACCCGGCGAGCACGAGCGGCGACATCGCTTCGTCGATCATTACGGCGTCGGCTTCGTCGACGATCGCAACGTCCAGGACGGGAAGCACGCGGTCGGCTTCGGTCGTGGCGAACCTGTCGCGGAGGACGTCGTAGCCGACCTCGCTGACGGGAGCATAGACGACATCGTTGCGATATACCTCGCGGCGTGTCGATGAGTCGGTGTGCTGGCCGATCCAGCCGACGCTGACCCCGAGCGCGTCGAACAGGGGACGCATCCAGTCGGCGTCTCGCTCGGCGAGGTAGTCGTTGACTGAGAGCACGTGAACCCTGCGGCCGGCGATCGCGAAACCGACGGCAGCGAGGGCGCCCACCAGGGTCTTTCCCTCGCCGGTATCCATTTCGACGGCATGTCCAGTTAGCAGCGCGCAGCACGCCAGCAGCTGCTCATCGAACGGCGTCTGCGCGAGCGTCCTCTGCGCGGCAGCGCGCAGGATCGCCAAGAGCTCTGGAGACGGCTCAACGCTCGAACCAGGGTCGGCGGCGGCGAAAGAGCTTCGCGCCGCGTCGACCAGCGCATCATCAGCGAGATGGTCGGCCCACTCTTGTCTCTCTCTCGCGCGTGAGACAACGCGACGAAAGCGACGCAGAGACGTGGAGCCCGGCGCTCCGACTGCTCGCGCCAGCCACCGTTTCATGCTTCCCATCCAAACACGCTGCCTGCGACATCATGCTCGAGCCATCAGGTGGTTCGCGAGTCCATCGCTCTTGTTCCGGGCGTCACGGGTTGCTCAGTCGGGTCGACGTCGCTCGAGGGTCAGCCTGACTATGCGGCTCATCTGCGCGAGCTTCTCATCGGCGGCGCGGAGGCTGATTTCGATCCCTTCCAGCTCCCCGCGCCAGCCCATGCGTGTCGCTTCGCCTCGGCGTTCGAGCAGATTCGCGCGGATCGACTCGAGTCGGCGTCGTTGAGCGGGGTCAGGCCGCAGCATCGGGCAGCGGATGCAAGCGTGCTCGTGGATGCAAGGCGTGCCGTAGCCGCGGGAGCATGAGCCGAGCTCGACTTTGCGTTTCGCGAAGTGCTGCTGGAACTCGTCGAGTTCCTCCCCGCTGGGTCGCCGATAGTCCTCGACGGGTCGAAGCGCGCGGCGGCGATCGACGAACTCCCGGAAGTGACGTGCGACGTCCTCGTCGAAGACGGCAGTGTATCCCTGGGTGGTGGTGAGGTTCTGGTGACCCATGACCTTGGCGAGGATATGGACCGGGAGCCCGGTGCGAAGCGCGTCAGTTGCGAAGATCCTCCGGAAATCGTGCGCGGTCAGTCGGGTGCCGTCACTCGCGATCCCGGCGATGTCCTGGGCGTATTGGATGAACGTGTAGATGGTCGCGTAGGCCATCACTCGGTTGGTTCCGCGGCCCGGTAGTTGGAAGAGGAAGGGCAGCTTCTCCGAGAACACCTTGTCCTGGGGATCGTATCGGACCGCGAGGGGCACCTTGTCAGCGTCACCGCGGACTCTATGCCGCACTGAGGCGAGCACATGAGCGAGCTCCGGGGAGACCAGGAGCACCCGTTCGCGGTCGGATTTGGACGGCACGATCTGCAGCAGGAGCACTCGATCGCCATCCCGAGGTTGGAAGGTGAACAGCGCGGTCGTGGTGAGCTCGGTGAGCTCCTCCATGCGGACGCCGGTCTCGTGGAGGATGTGGGTCGTCGCCCATGCCCAGAACGACAAGTGTTCGATGCGTGCCTGCGGGATCTGCTCGCCGGTGTCCTCGTCGCGGATCCAGACCTTGGTCGCAGGGCCGGGCAGCGGCCGCGCGAGACGCGTGTAGCGTGCGCCGCGGAACTCGAACTGCTCGCCCATCGGAGTCTCGAGGGCGATCGCGAGCAATGCCGTCTGTTTCTCTTTGTCGGTGTCGATCGCGTCGAGCAGCTGCGGGACTCGGTCGATGAAGTGCCGGATCCGCTGGTGCATCGCGGCTTGGATGCGCCGCTTGTTCTTCATGTGCCCAGCGGTGTCGTTCTTCGTCAAGAACGAGGGCGCAGCCCATCCCGCCCAGTAGGCGTCCTGCGTTGCCCAGGCGGCGATGTCGTTGTAGAGACCCCGGACCATGAACAGCGTGCGGTGCACGTCGACTCGATCTCGGGCGTTCTCGACCTTCCACCAATGCGCCAGTTCTGGGCTGAGGTGCAGGTTCTCCTGAGCAGGGTTGTGCTCGCGGATCTTGGACCAGAAGTTCTTGAGGAGCTCGTAGGCGAGGTTGCGCAGTGTGGAGTAGTCGACGGTTGCTTCGCGCCCGCGGAGGTATCGCAGGAACATCTCTCGGATAGCGGGTGGCTCCACCTGGTAGAAGTCGACCATGCTTGTGGCGTCGCGGCGTGGTGCTCGGGTCAGCTGCCGGAGGCTCGGTGCATCGGTCGGAGCGATGCCCATCAGCTTGAGCACCTCCCAGGCGTTCGCTGCCTGTGCGCGTCGGTACTTGGTCAGCGAGCGACCCAGCACGACGAGTTCCTCGACGACGATCTCATCAAGGTGCTTTCCGGTAGCAGCTTGGATCGCGAGCAGCCCTCGACGCGGCGCTGGGGTATCGATCAGATGACTGCGCTGCTCGAATCGTTCGAGCGCCTCATCCAGGCCCCGCGTCGACCACGGAAGACCGCTGAGATCGATCCTCGAGTTCAGAGCGAGGAACTCGAGCGAGGGGCGGAACACGTCCGCGCGAAGCAGGATGGTGATCATCCGGCCCGGTCCGCTGCGGCTGTGCGCGACGGACGCAGCGTGCAACCCGGGGAAGGTGTCCGCCCATCCTCCGATCTTGGTCGCGCGCTCAGCGCCGCTCGCCTCCCATCGCTGTTGCCAAGTGCGCCCAGGCTCCTGCAGCAGTCGATCGAGGAAGAGTGCCATCTGCGGGCGGTAGTCGCGGTCGATGTTCTGCGCCAGCCGATTCGGCCCGCCAGCCAGGGCCAGCAGATCTTCTCGCGGGATCGCCGCGTTGGAGGGCTGTCGGAAGATCGGAACCCTCGCCGGCGGCGAGGTCTCCTCGGCGTCAAGTACGTCGTCCAGGTCGACGTCGACCAGGTCCTTCACCATGCGTCGTCTCCGGTTAGCTCGTGTAGATCCGCGGGGTCATACGCCAGCGGCGGTCGCGATGGTGGAGGGCGTGGCTCGTTCCGGCGCTGTAGGTGCTCGATCACGCGTGCGAGCACGTCTGAGTCGTGCTGGCGAAGGTAATGCTGCGTGGTGGAGAGGTGAACGTGACCGAGCACCCGCTGTATGTCGGACAGGCTCAGCGCGGAGTCCTGTGCCATCTGCGCTGCGGCGGTGTGGCGTAGGTCATGGAGCTTGACGTGTTTGCCCAACGCGGACCCTGCCCGTCGCAGGATCGCGCGTGCTGCGTCATAGTTCAGCTGTCGAAGCGGGCGTCTCGTCGTCCACCAAACTGGGTTTCCCGGCGCGAGCAACTCGGGCGGCAGTGACTGCTGATAGAGCGCCAACCACACGAAGGCCTCCGGCGACGCCGGTAGCGCTTGGCGGGCTCTGGTGCCCTTACGCGTGACCGTGATCTGCTGCTGGCCTGGATCGACATCCTCGAACGTCATCGCCAACAGTTCCGATGGGCGCGCTGCGCTGGAGAGATAGAACTCCAAGAGTGCGCGATCACGAGGGTGATCGAGGATCCGGAACAACTCTGCGATGCGCGACTCGGGTAGCGATCGCGGCTGCCCCTGCGGGACGCGCTGCCGAAGGTCAGCGCGCGGGTCCAGTCGGAACGGCGCTTCCGGGCTCCTTGTGCCGTTGCGACGAGACTCTCCGCGTTGCGGCACGGGGTTAGACACGGGACCGCGGCCCTGCCCAAGCTGAAAGCGATAGAACTCGGACACGACGGCGAGATTGTGGTTGATCGTGCGCGGCTTCAACGTTCTCGATGACAACGCGGACGGCTGCTTGCATGCAAGCACGAAGTCACGAACGGTGGTGCGCGTGGCGCGCTCCCACGAAGTCTGCGCGATCTGAAGATGCCGAAACCATCTCAGCAACCCGAACGCGTACGCGCGGCAGCTGGACTCGGCATTGCCGCACGCCCAGAAGTCCAGCAGGAAGTCCTCGACCTCGGCCATCGGTGCACCGTCGACACCGACCGCCCAGAACGGCGGTTCAACGAGCGCTCCCACAGCCAGACCTGACGACACGACGATGAGCCTCGCACGGTGAACGTAGTTACCGCACCGCAAGTCCGGTAAACACACCGCCACTTCGTGGGAGCTGCGCCCGGTGGCAGTTCGCTCACGAGCGCCCCGACCTCGGCGATGCGCTCGATCAGCGCGCTGTTGCCCCGCGGGTAGGCGCGATCGACGCCACCGGCCAGAAAGGCGACCGTCGGCGAACCCACGGCGAGCGCCGCTCGATGCGCGGCTCCGTCGACGCCGTAGGCCGCGCCCGAGACCACGGCGCCGCCATACGCACCGATGCCCGCGGCGAGGTCGGCGGCGACGTGCTCGCCGTAGGAAGTCGCGGCGCGGGCTCCGACGATCGCCACCGCCGTCGAGCGCCACGCGTCGACGGTTCCCCGCACCCAGACCGCCACGGGCGCGTGTGCACCGAGGTCGTTCAGACTCTCCGGCCAGTCGGACGCAGCCGGCGTGATCAGCATCGCCCCGATGCGGTGCGCCGCCCGCAAGGACCGGAAGACCGCGTCGCCGTCCAGGCGAGGCCGCCACCGAGCCCACGCGTGGCGCGCGGCCAGCCCGTCGAGCTCCCCGACAGGAGTCGGCACCGAGCGGGCGACGGTGTCGAGCGCGACAGCCGGGCCGAGCGCACCGATCAGCGCACCGGCGTCGGCATCGCCCGGTTCGGCGACGTGCGACCACGCGACGCGGGCGTACACCTCCGCGGCCGCCTCGTCATCGAGACCGTCGCCGAACGGTCCGAGCGCATCTCGGATCGCTGTCGGGGTGAGGTCGTAATCCGTCATGAAGCGATTCCCTTCTTCAGGTAGAGGGCGCGTCCGATGTCGTCGAGGCCGAGACGCGGCCTGCCCGCCAGATCAGCCAGACTCCACGCGACACGCAGCACGCGGTCGTAGGCGCGGAGCGTGAGCGCGCCGCGCTGCAGCGCGATGTCGAGCGGCCGGCGAGCTGCAGGGTCCGGCGCAGCCGGGCCCTCGCGCAGCCACGGTCCGGCGACCTGCGCGTTGCGCCGCCACTCGGTCTCCCGAAGCCGGTGCGCCGCCCGGTCTCGCGCCTCGCGCACCCGCTCACGCGCCGTCTCGGTGCTCATCCCCTCACCGCNNGCGACCACGCGACGCGGGCGTACATCTCCACCGCCGCCTCGTCATCGAGACCCTCGCCGAAGGGTCCGAGCGCGTCTCGGATCGCCGTCGGGGTGAGGTCGTAGTCCGTCATGAAGCAATTCCCTTCTTCAGGTAGAGGGCACGTCCGATGTCGTCGAGGCCGAGGCGCGGCCTGCCCGCGAGATCCGCCAGACTCCACGCGACGCGCAGCACGCGGTCGTAGGCGCGG
>NZ_DEPK01000084.1:0-4049 GCF_002358725.1 Microbacterium sp. UBA3394 | reverse complement strand
TCTCGGTGCTCATCCCCTCACCGCCCGCGCGTCGCTGCGCCACCGAGACGCGGCGCAGGGTCAGTTCGATGTCGATGCGGTCCAGCAGGGGTCCCGAGAGGCGCTGCAGGTAGCGACGGATCGCCATCGGCGGGCACGTGCACGATGAACCCGGAATGCCGTACCCACCGCACGGACACGGGTTGGTCGCCAGGACGAGTTGGAAGCGCGCCGGGAAGCTCGCGACCGCGCCCGACCGGTGGATCTCGATCTCACCGCTCTCCAGCGGCTGTCGAAGCGCGTCCAGCGCGTGACCGCTGAATTCGCCGGCCTCATCAAGGAACAGAACCCCCTCGCTCGCTCGTGCCACGGCGCCCGGATGGATCACGCGGCTTCCACCTCCGACGAGGGCCGCTGAGCTCGCGCTGTGATGCGGGGCTTCGAACGGTGCCACGCGCGGGAGCGACCGGATGGTTCCGCCTCCCAGTGAGCGGATGGATGCGACGGCCAGCGCCGCCTCGTCGTCGAGTGGGGGCAGGATCCCGGGCAGCCGTCGGGCGAGCATGGTCTTGCCCGCTCCGGGCGGGCCCGTCATGAGGAGATGGTGGCCACCCGCGGCTGCGACGACGAGCGCTTCCACCGCGTCGTTCTGGCCGATGACGTCGGCGAGATCGTGCCGGGCATCGGAGCGCACGTCGTCGATCGGGCGCCCGTTCGCCACCGGCTCGCAGTCGGGGACATCCACCCCGGCGCCGTGGAGGGCCGCGACCTCCGCGAGCGTCGTGGCCGCGCGCACCTCGATACCGTGGACGAGCCGGGCCTCCGGGCCGTTCGCGTGCGGAACCACCACGCGGGCGAAGCCGGCCCGCGTGGCAGCGACGACCGCGGGCAGCACCCCCGGCACCGGCCGCAGCCGCCCGTCGAGTCCCACTTCGCCGACGTGCACCGTCGCCGAGACCGACCCCACGTCGAGATCGGTCTCGGTCGCGATCGCGGCGACGGCGATCGCGAGGTCGAACGCCGATCCGTGCTTGGGGAGGTTCGCCGGCGACAGGTTCACCGTGAGCCGCCGTCGAGGCAGGGGCAGACCGCTGTTCTCGCACGCGTTGTGCACGCGACGCGACGCTTCGTTGAGAGCCTTGTCGGGGAGCCCGATGATGCGCATGTCGGGCGTCTGGTTGGACAGGTCGGCTTCGACCTCGACGATGGAGCCGACCGCCCCGTTGAGGGCGACGGCCCAGGTGCGAGCGACCGTCATGCCGGGACCGGCGGGCGGAGGGAGGAGCGTGTCATGTCCCGAGACTGCGCCTTCGCGACACCGCCCGCGGGGCGAATCTGCTCGGCCGTGCATGAACGGCCTCGGGACGAGGCTGGGGAGGGCAGGACAGGAACGGTCAGCGCAGATCGCGAAGATGCTCGATGCGTGCACGGCCCGGAGGGGAACCCGTCACGCCGATCACATCCGTCCGAAGGGCGAGCCCCCGCGACGGCTCCGGATGGGCCGCCGCCCACGCGCGACCCAGACGCCAGAGGCGACTCCGCTTGCGCTCGTCGACCGCGTCGAACGGATGCCCGAATCCGGTGCTCCTGCGCGTCTTCACCTCGACGATGACGAGTTCGCCCGCCTCACGGGCCACGATGTCGATCTCGCCCTGCCCGCAGCGCCAGTTGCGATCGAGAACCACGAAGCCGAGCGCGACGAGATGATCGTGCGCGGCCTGCTCACCGGCACGCCCGAGGTCGTCCTTGATCGCCATGAGACGACCCTGTCCGCCTCAGGCATCGCCGCGCGGCACATCCGGGCGATCTGTGGACGGACCGGCGGACTCACAGGCCCCGCTCCGCCCGGAAGTCAGCTGTCGAGGGAGAGCTCGTCCGGCAGCCGGAAGTCCCGTCGCGTCAGCTCTTCGACGTTGACGTCCTTGAAGGTCAGCACCCGCACGGACTTGACGAAGCGGTCGGCGCGATAGATGTCCCACACCCACACGTCGGTCATCGTGATCTCGAAATAGAAGTCGTGCTCGCTGTCGCGGCGCACGACGTTGACGTCATTGGCGAGGTAGAACCGCCGTTCCGTCTCGATGACGTACTGGAACTGGGAGACGACGTCGCGATACTCCTTGTACAGGGCAAGCTCGAGTTCGCGGTCGTAGTCCTCGAAGACTTCGTCATCCATGATCCCCCCATCCTACGGTCGTGACGGCCGCGCCGAGACCGCGCGATCACGTGGTCCGGATCATCAGGTCGATTCCCGTAGCGTGGTGTGCGCGGCACATCCCGCACCCGCTGAAAGGACTCCATAACCGTGGCTGAGACCGAGATCTTCGAACCGGACGGACGCGCCGTCCCCTACGCCGACGACCACGGCGACGGGCCGGCTCTCGTGCTCCTGCCCGGCGCCGGACTCCGGCTCGGCTATCTCGGCCTGCTGGCGGAGGCCCTCGGCGAAGAGGACTTCCGCGTGGTGAGGATCGGCTGCCGCTGGCCGAACGACGCCGTACCGGCGCCGACGCTCCACGATCTCGCGCAGGACGTCGTGGACGTGATGGATCACGTGGGCATGACACGGCCGTGGGTGGGCGGACACGGGTTCGGCGGCACCGTCGCGCGGACGGTCGCCCTGGACCATCCCGCGCGTGCCGCCGGCGTGCTGCTGCTCGCCGTCGAGGGCGGGGCGCCCGTGGAGGTGTCCCCCACGTCCGAGATCCCCGAGAACGCCTACGACCGGGAGCGGATGGCTCTGCAGCGCGCCGCCCGCGCCGCGTCTGCGGAGATCGGCGCCGCGACTCTCGCGCCCGGGATCCCGGTGCTCGCTCTCCAAGGGTCAGCCGACCGCGTGATGCCTCCGGCGAACGGCGAAACCCTGCGCGCCGCGGCCCCGGAGCGGGTCAGCCTCGTGACGATTGACGGCGCGGCCGACCTCTTCCCCCTCACTCACGTCGGCGAGACGGCATGGCCGATCGAGGACTACCTCGACTGGGACTGACGTCCCGGCGCGGCTCAGAACAGGGTCGGAGCACTCGCGATGGACCACGACGCACGATGGTGGGGGCTCATGCCGTGCCGGCGGATCGCCTCCCGGTGATCGGGGCTGGCGTAGCCCTTGTTGCGCGCCCAGTGGTAGGCGGGCAAATCGTCGTGCAGCCCGGTCATGAGACCGTCACGGGCCACCTTGGCGATGACCGAAGCCGCCGCGGCGCTTGCGCAATCCCGGTCTGCCTTGATCACCGGTGTGACCGACAGGCCGGCGCCTCCGGCCGGGGTGATGTAGTCGTGATTGCCGTCGAGGATCACGATCGCCTCCTCGGGGACGACCCCCTGGGCGCGCAGATCGCCGATCGCGCGCAGCGCGGCCAGGCCGAGCGCGCGGATGATCCCTACCTCGTCGATCTCCGCCGCGCTGGCCCATCCGACAGCGTTCGCCGACACCCACGATGCAGCGCGCGCCGCCACCTCGGGACGGCGAGCCTCGGGGACGAGCTTGGAATCCCGCAGCCCCTCCGGTACGCGTCGACGCGAGCGCCCGGCGTCGACCACCGCGGCGCCCACCGCCACCGGGCCCGCCAGCGCTCCGCGACCGACCTCGTCGCAGGCGATCACGAGCGCATGCTCGCGCAGCAGCCGGCGCTCGAGCGTGAGACGAGGAACGGCGACGGTCACTCGGCCGACTCCTCCTCGTCGGCCGCGGGCTCGTCCGGAACCCCCGCGAACACCTCGTGGTGGAAGTCGAGCGTGCCGAACCGATCGAACGGCCACGTGATGAGGAACGCCCGACCCACCAGGTTCTCCAGCGGCACGAACCCCTCTCCCGGCTGGTCCTGGTTGTAGCGGCTGTCCTTCGAGCGGTAGCGGTTGTCGCCGAGCACCCACAGGCTGTCCTCGGGAACGACGACATCGAAATCGTCGGCGGACGCGGGCGAATCCGGCGTGGGCAGCTTCAGATAGGTGGTCTCGTCGATGGCGACCCCGTTGACGGTGATCTGGCCGACGTCGTTGCAGCAGACGACCTCGTCACCGGGCAGACCGATGATGCGTTTGACGAGGTGGTCATCGCTGTCGGGCGCCGCCAG
>NZ_DEPK01000170.1:1347-8295 GCF_002358725.1 Microbacterium sp. UBA3394 | reverse complement strand
TTCGCTAACGTAAGGGGTACCCGCTTGGAAGGTCACCCGAATGCCTTACCCCGAGCTCCTCTCCGCACGCGTGCGTCTCGCCGGCGAAACGCGTGTCCGTCGTGCCCGGAGAGCGGTGCAGATCTGGGCGGATGCGGTCTCCGGCGGCGCGTTCTTCAACCGCTGGAGCACGGGGCTGTCGTTCGTTCTCGCGACGTTCGTGGGCGTGCCGACCCTCGACAACGCCTCCCTCGAGGGTTACGCGAAAGCCGTCGTGGTCGCGGCGCTCGGCTGGGTCGTGCTGGCCTTGCTGCTCGTGCCCGCAGCGATCGCCGAACGCCGCATCCGTGCGCGTGCGGTGCGGGGTGTGACGGTGGTCGCCGCGCTCCTGCTCGTGACCTGCATCCGCACCCCGCTGAACGACTGGCTCGGGGTGCAGCTGTGGGGTCTGAGCAGCGCCGGCCACTTCGGCCCGCGCACGGTGACCAATCTCATCTCCGCCATCGTGCTGTTCTCGCTCGTCACCGTGACCCACGCGCAGTACGCCGAGCGCCGCGCCACGAGCGCCCGCCTGCGCAATGCCCTGGCGACGATGCAGGTGCGGCTCTCGCGTGCCCGCGAACAGGCCGCGCTCACGCAGCAGACTCTCGCGGACACCGCCGCCAGGCTGCGCGCAGAGCGCGACATCATGCTCGCCGGGCCCCTCGACTTCGACGCCGTGCGCTCCTACGCCGACGAGGTGCGCTCGAGCAGCCACGCGCTCGAGCGCCTCGCCGCGGAGGTCGTCGAGGCGATCTCCGAGCCGGAGGTCGTCGACACCGCCGTCCGTGGGCGGCGCTCGGTGTCGGAGCGGCTGGTCGCCACGCCCTGGCTCATCGTGGCGATGGTCTATGTCATCGGCACCCTGCCGTTCTCGCTCGCGGCGGGCGGTCTGCCGGTGGTGGTGCTCGGGATGCTCGGGGTCGCCGCGATCGATCTGGCCGCTGGAGCCGTGGTGCGGTGGGTCATCCCGGACCGGCAGGGTCTGCTGCGCCCCATCCTCTTCGTCGCGGTCTGGACGGCGGCCGGCGTTGCGGTCGCGGCCCTCTCGCTCACGCTCCTGCCCGACATCGGCGTCGTGGGACTCGTCGGCGTCATCGCCGTCCCGGGACTCGTGAGCGTCCTCTCCCTCTGCATCGACGCGGTGCACCAGGCGCGCGTCGTGGCGCGACGGGCCGAGACGCTCCTCGCCGATGTCGCGCGGGATCTCGCCGGGGAGACGTCGCGCGCTCACGATCCGCTGCGGCGAGCGGTGAGTCTGCTGCACGGCCGGGTGCAAGGGCGCTGCGTGGTGCTCGCCGCGCACGTGGATGAGGGCGACGCGCGGGAGAGGCATCTGGCGGACTTCCGACGCGAGACCGACGACGCCTTCGGCCGCATGCTCGGCGTCGAGGAGCGTGAGCATCCCCCCGCGACCCGGGCCGGCGAGCTCGGGGATGCGGGTGCGGGCCCGATCGAGCGCATCCTCGGTGCCTGGGGTGCCGTGCTGGAGGTCACCGTGAAGACCTCCGACCGTGCGGCTCTCGCGATGATGGATGCCGACGTCGCTCGGCAGGTCGTCGAGGTCGTCAACGAGGCGCTCGTGAACGCGGTCAAGCATTCCGGCGCGCGAGCGGCCGTCGTCGACCTCGATGTGGCCGACGACGGCCGGATGCGGGTGCGGGCCGTCTCCCAGGGACGGCTGCGCGAGCAGGCGAGCGGATCCTCCGGCCTCGGCACGCGGGGCATCGATGTGACGGTCACGCAGTCGGGTGACGACGTGGTCTTCGACGCCCTGCTGCCGGAGGCCTCAGGTCACGGTGTCAGGCGGTCGCGCGTTCCGGCGTCTGTTCCGGCGTCGCGTTGAGGGAGCGGTGCAGTGTCTCGGGCAGGAAGGCGATGCCGATGACGCCGATCACGCTCAGCGCGACGAGGTAGCCCGCGACGAGCCAGGGTGCGCCGCCGGCGGCGCCGACGAGGGCGGCCGCGACGAGGGGAGCGGTGCCGCCGACGAGTGCGGCCGGGATCTCGCGCGAGATCGCGATGCCGCTCCAGCGCATCCGCGTGGGGAACAACTCGGCCAGCATCGCCGCGGAGACGCCGATCGTCGCGCCCTGGATGATCGCCAGCCCCAGCACGAGCGCGAGGCCCACGAGCCAGGAATCCTCGGTCTGGAACAGCAGGAACATCGGGAAGGCGAACAGCACCGCGAAGATCGCCGCGCCCATCAGCACCGGCTTGCGGCCGATGCGGTCGGCGAGATGGCCGAACAGCAGCGTCGCGGGGATGGTCAACAGCTCGGCCACGACCACGCCGATGAGCGCGTGGGTCGCATCGACCGACAGCGTGCCGGTCGTGTACGAGATCGACCAGGTCTGCACGACGTAGACCCACGGCAGGATGAAGACGAACAGCGCCATGCCGGCCAGCAGGTAGCGCCAGTGGGTGCGGATGGCCTCGGCCAGCGGCGCGCGCTGCACGGTGCCCTCGCGCTCGGCCGTCTCGAAGGCGGCCGTCTCCTTCACCCGCAGGCGGAAGTACAGGGCGAACGCGACGATCACGATGCTCGCGATGAACGGGATGCGCCATCCCCACGCCTGGAACTGCTCCAGCGGCATGACGGCGGTGATGATCGCGAAGGCCGTCGTCGCCAGCGCCATCCCGACGTACACCGACGCACCGGGGAAGCCGGCCGTCCACGCGCGGTTGGTCGACGGCGCCGATTCGCTGGCCATCGTCATCGCCCCGGCGAACTCCGCACCGGCCCCGGCGCCCTGGAACAGGCGCATGAGGATGAGCAGGATCGGCGCCCAGATGCCGATCTGCTCGCCGGTGGGCAAGAGGCCGATGAGGGTCGTGGCGGTGCCCATCATCAGCAGCGTCGCCAGCAGGGTCGCCTTGCGGCCGATCCGGTCGCCGAAGTGGGCGAAGATGAGGCCGCCGATCGGACGCACCGCGAACCCGACGGCGAACGTCGCGAACGCACTCAGGATGCCGGCGAGGTCGCCCGCTCCCGGAAAGAAGAGCGGTGCGAACACGAGCGCCGACGCCAGCCCGTACAGGGTGAAGTCGTACCACTCGATGATGGTGCCCACCGAACTGCCGATGACGGCCCGCCGGCGCTGGTCGCGCGAGTCGAGGCCGGACCGGTCGATGTCGTCCGAGGTTGCGGTAGCCATGGAACTCCTTCGTTCATGAGGTTCCGCCGGAGGCGGTCACCAGAACTGTAGGGATCGACGCCCGCGGAGCGCATGGGCGATCACACCATCATCGCGTGATCGCGATGGAGCTCCATCACACTCGGGTGGATGCTGGTTCCTGACGCAGGCGGCGACTCATCCATCTCGCGACGGCGACGGCGGCCAGCCCGAGCATCGCGCCGAGCGCGTTGGCCACGAGGTCGCGGGGATGCGAGATCCGGCTCTCGAGCGGGATCTGCACCACCTCGATGAACACCGTCAGCGCGAGCGGCGCCAGCACGCGCATCCCGCCCCGGAGAAGCAGGGCGCTGAAGACTCCTGCGGGCAGGAACATCACGACGTTGGCGACGATCTCGGCCGACGGGCCGTCGACCCATGCCGCCGTGTCGAGCCACGCGGCGGGGTTGAGCACGCCGAGCGGCGTCTCATTCGTCTCGGTCACCCAGGGCAGGGGTCGAACCGTCAGCCACAGCACGGCCGCGAGGTAGGCGGTGGCCAGGGCGGCGATGATCGGCAGGGTCGCGCCGACGCGTGGCGTCGCACGGATCGTCGATGTGCTCACGGGGGCTCCTGTCGTCGGGTCGTCTCGTCACCATACGAGCGCGCTGTGCTGTCATCCGTGCGCTTCAGCCGACCCTGAGGACACTCCCGGTGTCCACAGGGTCCGCGCATCGTCGGTCGACAAGATGGCGCACGCGCGCCAGCACCATCGCGAGGGCGGCGGCCACCCACAGTGCGCCGGCGATCCACGGGCTCAGCGCGCCGATTCCATCCGCGATCGTCGCGATCGCGTTCGCGACGCCGAGGCGGTCGAGCACCCACCCGATCGCCGCAAGGGCGATGAGGCCGGCGGCGACGATCCGCAGCGGCGAATAGACGCGCGTTCGTGCGAGCACGACCAGCGGCGGCAGCACGAGGGCCACGACCGCGAGCTGCATGAGCTCGATGCCGAGGTTGAAGCCCAGCAGGCTCAGCACCAGCTGCCAGCCGGTCAGATCCAGAGCCGTGAGCGTGAGCGAGAAGGCCATCCCGTGGATGAGCCCGAAGAGCCCGGCCACGAGCGCTTCCCGCCCGGGGAAGATCGGCCGGATGGCGTGGACGGCGGCGACGACGATGCTCGCCGCGATGAGCGCCTCGACCAGCTGCACCGGCACGGGCAGCCCGAGGGTGCCCATCGCCAGCGTCACGGAATGGCCGACGGTGAATGCGATCGTGATGCCCAGGATGCGTCGGACGGTCGTGCGCACCGGTGCGACGCCGCGCCAGCGTCCGGCGGCCGTGAGGAGGGGTGCGGGGAGGAGGAGGGTCAACAGGAACAGCTGATGGTCGGTGCCCTCGGCGATGTGCGACAGGCCCAGGCCGACCATGCCGGTGAATCCCTGCCACAGGCTGCCGTCGTCGAGGTCGATCGGCAACGGCGAGACCGTCCCGGTGACGGTGTCGACGTGAATGGTGCCGAGGTCGCGGGTCGATTCGAATTCGCCCGTGACCCAGTCGTTCTGCAGGGTCACGAAGATGTCGGCGGTGACCACCTGATGGATGATCGCGTCGTACGCCAGCACGAAGCTGCGGGCGTCGGCCGCCGTCGGAGCGGTCAGCTCCGCCGTGGCGGTCACCGCGAGGAAGGCGCCGGTGCCCCACTGCTCCACGTCCGACAGGGCGATGTCCGCGACCGCCACATCCCACGAGCCGGAATCCGACGACACCGCCATGTGGTCCTCGAGGTAGGCCTCGAGGGCATCGGCCGTGCCGGCGTCGATCACCGCACCGGCGTCGTCGGGCACGTCGATGCCGGAGGCGAGTTCGAGGTCGGCCGCGGGGAGCGTGAGGGAGGCCGTCACGCCATCGTCGTGGGCGTCGAGGGCGATGACCGTCGAGGGCACGACGTGGGCGGATGCCGGGGCCGCGACGATGAGCATGCCGACGAGGGCGACGAACACGCCCGCGATCATCGGGATCACGCGGCGACCGGGCCCGCGGCCCCGTGTGGGGGGAGCCACGGGACCGCGGGCGATCAGGGGGAGGGTCACGAGGTGAGCCCGCCGTAGTCGTTCTGCTTGTCGCGCCACACCGCGTGGGGGTGCGCGCCGGAGAGCACGATGCCGTTCTGCATCGAGAACTCGATCCACACCGACGGGCCGTCGATGCGGATGTAGTCGCCGACGGAATCCATCGCGGTGCCGCCGGAGAAGGCGACGTAGGTCTCATCCAGCTCGGCCTCGTACTCGGCCATGATGGTCGCCGCCGACTCGGCGTCGATGTCTTCGACGTAGGTCGCGATGGCCGCCAGCAGCAGCTCCTTCTGCTCGTCGGTGAGCGTCGAGACCTCCACGCCCTCCGCGGTGGTCGGGAAGGCCCAGTCCTCGCCGGGTCCGAGCAGGATGTCGCCGTACGACTGCGACAGCTGCGCCGCGGCGAGCTGGTCGCTGTCGAGGGATTCCAGGAGGGCGGCGAATGCGGCCTGCTCCTGCTGCTCGGCCTGCACCGTGACACCGTCCTGCTCGACCGTGTCCATCGGCTCCATGCCGCGGAACGAGGGGGTCGCGCCGACGAGCGTGCCGTCGGTGTAGGTGTTCGCGAGGGCGAGGTGGTGGCCCCCGAACTGCAGCTCCCACGTTCCCGAGTCCGACGGGGTGCCGAGGAAGGCGACGAAGAACTGGCCCTCGCCGTAGGCCGACCCGCCGCCGTTGTCGGCGAGGTAGTCGTCGCCGGCGAGGTGCTGCACGATCTCGTCGAAGCCCTCGTTCTCGGCCGAGCCGGTCACGGCGCGCAGGAGATCCTCCAGGGCTGTCCACTGCTCGTCGGTCAGGCTGTCGGTCTGCAGGCCGACGCGGCCGCCCGACGAGCTCTGCGCGCCCGGACCACCGCCGGCCAGCAGGGCATTGGGGAAGTTCGACCAGTTGGCGGCGTTGTCGAAGGTGTACTCCTGGAAGAGCGCCGCCTGCTGGTCCGCATCGAGGGTCGCCGCGAACGCCTCGGCCAGCGCGACGACGTCCGTCGTCGCTTCCGCGGTGGCGCTCGGAGTGCTCTCGGCCGTCGTCGTCGGCTCGGCGGTTTCGGTGCTCGTCGTCTCAGCGGTGCACCCGGCGAGGGCGAGGCCGACCGTGACCAGCGTCGCTGTTCCGATCGCGGCGGGGGTGCGGGTGATCGCCCGTCGTCGGGGCATTGCGGATTTGTGCATGCCCGCGACGGTAGGCGTCGCCGTGATGTCGATCCCCAGAGGAATCTGTGCGCAGCCTATGAGGCCGAGCCGTTAAGATGCGAGGCGTCAGAGAGCGGCGAGCAGGTCGGTGCACGCCTGTTCGCAGCGCCGGCACGACTCCGCGCACACGCGGCAGTGGTCGTGCATGTCGGCATGGCTGCCGCACTCGGCAGCGCACGCGGCGCACGCCGTGCGGCAGGCCTCGAGCACGGCGCGCACGACGGCGAGGTCGGGCTGGGTCTGTCGAGCCAGCACGGCCGACGTCGCAGCGCAGATGTCGGCGCAGTCGGAGTTGAGGCGGATGCAGCCGACCAGGTCGGCCACCATCTCCTCGCCGAGGCAGGCATCCGCGCACACGGTGCACACCTGCGCGCACTCCACGCACGCCTCGAGGCAGCGGCGCACGAGCTCGCTGGTGTCACCTTCGTCCACCTGCGGGTGGGAGGACCACATCTGGTCGATCACCGTCATCGTCTTCTCCTCCTGTCGGGTCCGGGTCAGTGGATGGGCACGCCGCCGGTGACCGCGATCGTCTCGCCCACGACGTAG
>NZ_DEPK01000170.1:0-1231 GCF_002358725.1 Microbacterium sp. UBA3394 | reverse complement strand
ACCTCCTCGGCCTGCTTCTGCTCCGCGGGGAGGTAGCTGAGTGCCACGTCGGCACCCTCCCGGGCGTAGGCGATGGCGACGGCGCGGCCGATGCCGGAGTCGGCGCCGGTGACGAGCGCCCTGCGGCCCGGAAGCCGGCCCGTGCCGACGTAGCTCTGCTCGCCGTGGTCCGGGGCGGGGTCCATCTCGTGGACCGTTCCGGGCGCGCCCTGCTGCTGCGGCGGGAACGGCGGGCGCGGGAACTGCGTGGTCGGGTCCTGCATCGTGTACATGTTCGCCATGACGACTCCCGTCAGCGCTTCTTCGGAACGCGGTTCTCGGCGCTGACCATCCAGGCCAGCTGCTCGAGACGCTCGAGCACCTCGTGCAGGAGATCCGCCGTCGTGGGGTCCTCCTCGTCGATGCCGTCGTGCACGTCGCGCACCGTGCCGGTGACCGCATCCAGACGCTCGGTCATGAGGTCGATGACCTCGGCGGTGTCGATCTCGCCCTGCGGGAACTCCGGCAGCGTCGTCGTCTCGGCGATCACGTCGCTGCGACCGTCGGGAAGAGCGTGCAGGGCGCGCATGCGCTCGGCGATCGTGTCGGTGAACTCGCGTGCGGCGTCGATGATCTCGTCCAGTTGCAGGTGGGTGTCGCGGAAGTTCTTGCCGACGACGTTCCAGTGGGCCTGCTTGCCCTGCAGCGAAAGCTCGATCAGGTCGACCAGCACCTTCTGCATGCTCTCACTGAGCTGCTTCGACGCGGTGAAGCCCTTCTCCGCGTTCTGCTCGTCCGTCAGTCCTGCACCCGAGCCGCCGCGGGCGGGGCGGCGCTTGTTCTTCGTCGAGGTCGAATCGGCCATGGGGAACCTCCCTTTCGTGAGGAATGAACGGGAGAGACGCTAGGCCCCATACCGGGGCGCGCGGACGGGCTTGCAGGAACGGGCATCGGTTGCTACTTTCCGCGCTCCGCGCGCCGGGGCACCGCGTACTCCGAAGCGGGCGAGGATGCAAGCCTCCGTCGACGGTCGGGTTCGGTTCCTAGCGTGGGGCCCATGCACGACACCTCGCCGGTCCGCCCTGCGCCGGCTCCGGGCGTCGACCTGCGCACCTACGCACCGATCGGCGACGGGCGCACGGTCGCCCTCGTCGGCCGCAACGGACGCGTCGACTGGATGCCGCTGCCCAACCTCGACTCCACTCCGGTGTTCGCCCGCCTGCTCGACGACGCCACCGGCGGGTGCATCGAC
>NZ_DEPK01000210.1:9711-11603 GCF_002358725.1 Microbacterium sp. UBA3394 | reverse complement strand
GTGACCGGGGACCCAGTCCATGATGACGCCGATGCCGGCCTGGTGGAGCCGGTCGATGAGATAGCGGAGGTCGTCCGGATGCCCAAAGCGCCGCGTGGGGGAGTAGTAGCCGGTGACCTGATACCCCCAGGACCCGCCGAAGGGATGCTCGGCGAGGGGGAGGAACTCGACGTGCGTGAATCCGTGCGCGGTCACGTACTCGACGAGCGGGTCGGCCGCCTCGCGGTAGGACAGCCCCGGGCGCCAGGATCCCAGGTGCAGCTCGTAGATCGACATCGGCCGCGACAACGCCGGCGTCTGGGCGCGCTCGGTCATCCAGGCATCGTCCTGCCACGAGTAGGACGTGCCGACGACCACCGATGCGGTTGCTGGAGGCAGTTCCGCCCAGCGCGCCAACGGGTCGGCCTTCTCGACCCAGTGACCGCTCTTGGTGCGCAACTCGAACTTGTACGCCGAGCCGGTTTCGACGCCCGGGACGAACAGCTCCCACACGCCGCTGGAACCCATCGATCGCATCGCGTGCGCGGCGCCGTCCCACCCGTTGAAGTCGCCGATCACGCGCGCGGCCTGGGCGTTAGGCGCCCACACGGTGAACGCGGTGCCCGTGCTGCCGCCGGACTCGCGCGTGTGCGCGCCGAGCGCGAGCCACAGCTGCTCGTGGCGGCCCTCGCCGATCAGGTGCAGGTCGAGTTCGCCGATCGTCGGCGGGTGTCGATACGGATCGTCGACGATCCAGTCGGGCCCGTCATCGTAGGATGCGACGATCTCGTACGCTGCCGCATCGCCCCCGCGCGTTCCCTCCCAGACGCCACCGCGCACGTGTTCGAGCGGAACGCGCGTGCCGTCGTCGAAAACGGCGGTCACACTCGATGCGAGGGGGCGCCGCGCCCGCACGGTCCACACCGAGGCTCCCTCGTCGTCGCGGGTGGCGTGAAGTCCGAGGACGGAGTGAGGGTCGTGGTGGGAGCCGGACGCGATCGCGTCGAGCAGGGATTCGTCGGGGTAGGTCATCGCGCCTCCTTCACGTGGAGGATGTGCACCGGTTCGGTGAACGCGTCCAGTCGCACGTAGTTGTGGTCGGTCCATGTCCAGCGAGCCCCGGTCACGAGGTCTTCGACCTCGTAGGCGTCGCCCGGGGCGATGCCCCAGATCCGCGTGTCCAGGTGCACGGTGGTCTCCCGCACCGAGTGCGGATCGACGTTGACGACGACGATGATCGTGTCGGCGACGCCGTCGGGGCTGAGGGCGGCGTCGAGATGCTTGGAGTAGACCAGCACCGAATCGTCGTCGCTCCAGTGGGCGGAGAAGTTGCGAAGCTGACGAAGGGCGGGATGCCCTCGACGGATCTCATTGAGGCGCGTGAGGAACGGCGCGAGCGAGTCGCCGGTCTCGACGGCACCCTCCCAATCGCGGATCTTGTACTCGTACTTCTCGTTGTCGATGTTCTCTTCCGAGCCGGGCCGCGCCACGTTCTCGAAGTGCTCGTATCCGGCGTAGACACCGTAGACGGGGGCGGCGGTCGCTGCGATCGCCGCCCGGATCGCATAGGCCGGTCGGCCGCCGAACTGCAGGAACTCGGTCAGGATGTCGGGCGTGTTCACGAAGAGGTTCGGCCGCAGGAAATCGGCCGTCTCGTGGGCGAGACCGCCGAGGAACTCCTCCAACTCCGCCTTCTCGTTGCGCCAGGTGAAGTAGGTGTAGCTCTGCTGGAATCCCGCCTTGGCGAGTCCCTGCAGCGGCGCGGGCCGCGTGAAGGCTTCGGCGAGGAAGACCACGTCGGGCTCCTCCGCGTTCACCGTGGCGATGAGCCACTCCCAGAACTGCAGCGGCTTGGTGTGCGGATTGTCGACGCGGAAGATCCGCACCCCCTGCTGGATCCAGTGCCGGACCAC
>NZ_DEPK01000210.1:7162-9332 GCF_002358725.1 Microbacterium sp. UBA3394 | reverse complement strand
TAGATGTCCTGGTACTTCTTCGGCGGGTTCTCGGCGTAGGCGATGGAACCGTCCGGGAGGGTCGTGAACCACTCCGGGTGCTCGGTGACCCACGGGTGGTCGGGGGAGGCCTGCAGGGCGAGGTCGAGCGCCACCTCGACGCCGTGGGTGCGGGCCGCCTGCACGAACGCACGGAAGTCTGCGAGGGTTCCCAGATCGGGGTGGACGGCATCGTGTCCGCCGTCGGAGGAACCGATGGCCCACGGCGAGCCCGGGTCGGCGGGCCCGGCATCCAGGGAGTTGTTCGGGCCTTTGCGGTTCGTGCGGCCGATCGGATGGATCGGCGGCAGGTAAAGCACGTCGAAACCCATCGCCGCGACGGCGGGAAGGCGCTCGGTCGCGGTCGCGAACGTGCCGCTGCGGATCGACCCGTCCTCGAGGACGGTCGCGCCTTCGGACCGGGGGAAGAACTCGTACCACGCACCCACGCCCGCCCGCTCGCGCTCCACCAGCAGCTCCTGCTCGTCGCCGCGCGTCATCAGGGCCGTCAGAGGTCGCCGCCAGAACATCGCCGCGATCTCGTCGTCGAGCACGATGCCGCGTGCCGCGACATCGTCAACCTGGTCGTCGCGCAGAGAGGCCGCGGCGGCGGTGAGCGCCCGCTTCTCGGCTGCCGGCCGGGATCGCTCCTCGGCGCCGCGCGTGAACAGCCGCGCACCGATCTCCCGCATGAGCGCCGTGTCCACACCCGCGGCGATCTTCACGTCGGCGGCATGGCGCCACGTCGCGAACTCGTCGGAGAACGCCTCGAAGCGGAAGCGCCACACGCCCTGCTCGAGAACCGATACGAGTGCGCTCCACCGGTCCATCCCGCCGTCGAGCGGGTTCAACCGATGGAGGGACTGGTCTCCCCCCGGCGACGTGAGGCGCACCTGAACGCCGATCCGGTCGTGCCCGTCGCGGAACGCCGTGATCTCGAACGGCACCACCTCGCCGACGAACGCCTTGGGGCGGAAGTCGCCCCCCGGCACGGTGGGAGAGGATCCCGTGGTGGGGATGCGCCCGATCGCGGTATCCCGCGCGGGTTGCGCATCCGACGCAGGCCGGACGGGGATCGAGGCGGCGCTCCGCCAGGGCTGGGGCTGTGCTGTGCGCGACGTGACCACGGTCCGAACCTATCGCGACAGCGTGGAGGGATACAGGGTCAGGGGTGGGGGTTGACACTCTCCACGCGGAACAGTTCCATAGCGGTCCCCGGCAGGTCGATGCGCTCGCCGGGCGCGTGGGCGGAGGCCTCCTGCGCGGGTCGTTCGTCCAGGCTGGACCACAGGCGGACGAAGCGCTGCGCGTCGTCGATCTCGGGGAGGGTCACCGTCACCGGACGCTCGGACCCGTGCACGACGAGCAGGATGCGATTGCGGGCCTCGTGCTCGGGCGTCGAGGCCGCGACATACTGGAGGGTGCGCTTGGAGGAGTCGTTCCACCGCTCATCCGACATCGTCTCGCCGTGCTCGTCGTACCACTCCATCACCGACGCGGACGGAACGTGCTCCCCGCGCTTGGCGTAGCGCACAGGCCGCAGGGCCGGATTCTGCTGACGCAGTGCGATGAGGCGCGCGACGTGAGCCTGCAGGTCCTCCTGCCAGCCCGCGTGCTCCCACGACAGCCACGTGAGCGGGGAATCGTGGCAGTAGGCGTTGTTGTTCCCGCGCTGGCTGCGCCCGAACTCGTCGCCCGCCGTCAGCATCGGCACGCCCGCCGACAGCAAGAGGGTTCCGAGGAGGTTCCGCATCGCCTTGCGTCGTGTCGCGAGGATTCCCGCGTCGTCGGTGTGCCCCTCAGCACCGTGGTTGAACGAGCGATTCGTGTCGGCGCCGTCGCGATTCTGCTCGCCGTTGCCGAGATTGTGCTTCACGTCGTACGAGACGAGGTCGTGAAGGGTGAATCCGTCGTGAGCGGTGACGAAGTTCACGCTCGCGAGCGGCCCGCGCTCGGCGGAGAACGTGTGGGAGGAACCCGCGAGTCGCGTGGCGACGCCGCCGACTCCGACGGGCGTGACGTCGGCCCGGCGCGCGTAATCGATGTCGCTGAGCCAGAAGTTGCGCACGCGATCGCGGTAGCGGTCGTTCCACTCGTGCCAGCCGTCGCCGAAGTTGCCGGTCTGCCAGCCCCCCATTCCGACATCCCACGG
>NZ_DEPK01000210.1:0-6783 GCF_002358725.1 Microbacterium sp. UBA3394 | reverse complement strand
AGCAGGGGATGGTCCGGGGTGAAGGCGTGGGCGGCGTCGCGGCCCAGGGTGGCGGCGAGATCGAAGCGGAAGCCGTCGATCTGCACGTCTTGCGCCCAGTATCGGAGCGAGTCCAGCACGAGACGGGCGGCGGCGTCCGTTGCGGTGTTCAGCGAGTTCCCGCACCCGGTGACGTCGATGTAGGTGCCGTCGTCCTGCTGCCGGTAGTAGTGGCGGTTGTCCAGACCGCGCAGGCTCGTGCGGGGTCCGCCGAGACCTTCTTCGCTGGTGTGGTTGTAGACGACGTCGAGGATGACCTCGATGCCCGCCTCGTGCAGGAGCTTCACCATTCCCTTCACCTCGCGCAGGACCGCGTCAGGGCCTCGGCGACGGTTCTCCTCGGTCGCGTACGCGGCGTGGGGGGTGAAGAAGTTCAGCGAGTTGTAGCCCCAGTAGTTGGCCAGCCCGTGCTGCAGGAGCCGAGGTTCCGTGGCGAATGCATGAATGGGCAGCAGCTGCAGGGCGGTCACCCCGAGCTGCTGGTAGTGCTCGATCATCGCCGGATGCGCGAGGCCTGCATACGTGCCGTGCAGCGCGGGCGGCACTCCCGGGTGGCGCTTGGAGAGTCCCTTCACGTGACCTTCGTAGATCACGGTGCGATCCATGGGGGTGAGCGGCTTCGTGACGCCTCCCCAGTCGAAGCTCCGATCCACCACGACCGACCGCCAGTCCTCGTACCCGTCACCGGTGGCCAGGCCCCGGGAGTACGGTTCGATGAGCAGCGTGCCACGGTTGAAGGTGGCCCCCGGCGTGCGTGGGCCGTCCGCGCGCACGGCATATCGCGCACCCGGCCGCAGCAGATCGCTGCTCACGCTCCACACGCCGTCACCGACCGGTTCCAGCGGGATGTCCGCGATGCTCCAGTCGAGGTCGGCGTCATCGAAGACCACGAGCTCGATCGCATCCGCGTCCTCTGACCACACGCGGAGGGTGCCGCCGCCGTCGTGCAGGGTGACTCCCAGATCGTCGAAAGCGGGCGAGGAAAGAGCCGGCGCGGGCGCAGTGGAGGGGGCGGGGGACATGCGATCTAGAGTAGTGACGCCGCGAGAAGGCAGCACTCGGACGCGAGACCGTCGAAGGAGGGGGATGGTCGTCTACCTCGATCACGCCGCCGGCACATCGCTGCGCCCCGAGGCGCGCGACGCCTGGGTGCACGTGCAGACGCGCGTCGGCAATGCGTCGGCGATCCACGCCGCCGGCCAGGGCGCGCGCCGCCTCCTGGAGGAGGCGCGCGAACGGCTCGCAGCGGTGCTCGGATGCGGATCGATCGAGGTGGTGTTCACGTCGGGAGGCACCGAAGCGGTGAACCTGGCGATCAAGGGCCTGTGGGACGCGCGCGGGGGTGAGGGGGATGCGATCGTCCTCCCCGACGGCGAGCATCACGCGACCCTCGACACGGTGGGATGGCTGGCAGCCCGCCGCGGGGCCCGTGTCCGCTCGGTGGAGCTGGACCGGCTGGGGCGCATCCCGCCTGCGTCCTTCGGGGCGGCCCTCCCGGGTGCGGCCCTGGCCACGGCACTCGTCGCGAACAACGAGGTCGGCACCGTCAACGACGCGCCGGCACTCGCGGCGGAGGCAGTCGCCGCGGGGACGCCTCTCCACCTCGACGCCGTCTCGGCCTTCGGGCACGTGCCCGTCGACTTCGCTCGGTGGCGGGGCGATGTCCGCGATGGAACGGGGCTGGTGGCACTCAGCGTGTCGGCGCACAAGATCGGAGGGCCCGTGGGGGTGGGCGCGCTCGTGGTGTCGCGCCACGCCGAGCCGACGCCGCTGCTGCACGGAGGCGGACAGCAGCGCTCCCTGCGGGCGGGAACGCAGGATGTCGCCGGAGCGACCGCCTTCGCCGTGGCCGCCGAACTCGCCGTCGCCGAACGGGAGGAGGAAGCCAGGCGCCTCTCCGCGCTGCGCGAGCGCGCGCTCGCGGCCATCCGCCGCGACATCCCCGATGTCGTTCCCCTCGGAGATCCGATCGACAGGATCCCGGGCAATCTGCACCTGCATCTTCCGGGAGCGGGGGGCGAGTCCCTGCTGTTCCTGCTCGATCAACGCGGGATCGCCGTCTCCACCGGCTCGGCGTGCCAGGCGGGCGTGCCCGAACCGTCCCACGTCGTGCAGGCGCTGGGGTTCGACGAGCGGGCGGCGCGACAGGTGCTTCGCATCACTCTCGGTCGCACGAGCACCGTCGACGACGTCGACGCGTTGTCCGCGGCGCTTCCGGAAGCGGTGTCGCGAGCTCGCGCCGCCCGCTGAGCAGGCCGGGTGAGGACCGGCGGTCAGGCGCCGGTCAGTCCGCCGTCCCTAGACTGGTTCGCATGAGGATCCTTGCGGCGATGAGTGGCGGTGTCGACTCGGCGGTGGCGACCGCCCGGGCGGTCGAGGCCGGTCACGACGTCGTCGGCGTGCATCTGGCGCTGTCGCGCGCAGGCGGCACGCTCCGAGCCGGCAGTCGCGGCTGCTGCACGATCGAGGATGCGATGGACGCCCGTCGCGCCGCGGATTCACTCGGCATCCCGTTCTACGTGTGGGACTTCTCCGAGCGCTTCCGCGATGACGTCATCGATGACTTCGTCGCCGAGTACCGCGCCGGTCGAACGCCCAATCCCTGCATGCGCTGCAACGAGAAGATCAAGTTCGCCGCTCTCCTCGAGCGCGCTCTCGAGCTCGGCTTCGACGCGGTGTGCACCGGGCACTACGCCACGCTCGTCGAGGGTGAGGGGGGACTCGAGCTGCACCGCGCATCCGACGCCGCGAAGGACCAGTCGTATGTGCTCGGGGTGCTCACCGCCGATCAGCTGGCGCACACGTACTTCCCCCTGGGCGACACGCCCTCGAAGGAGCTCGTCCGGTCCGAAGCCGAAGAGCGGGGGCTGACCGTGGCCCGCAAGCCCGACAGTCATGACATCTGCTTCATCCCCGACGGCGACACCCGAGGGTGGCTGGCCGACAGGGTCGGGGCGGAGAAGGGCGACATCGTCGATCGCGCCGGCGCGGTCGTGGGATCGCACGAAGGGGCGCACGCGTTCACCGTGGGGCAGCGTCGGGGACTTCAACTCGGCGTGCCCGCAGCCGACGGCAAGCCCCGCTTCGTGCTCGAGGTCAGGCCGGTGTCGAACACGGTCGTGGTCGGACCGAAGGAGGCGCTCGCGTGCGCGCGCATCGCGGGCGTGCGCCGCTCGTGGGCGGGCGCGGCCCCGACGGAGTCGGACTTCTCCTGCCACGTGCAGATCCGCGCTCACGCGGAGCCGGTGCCGGCGCTGGCGTGGATCGAGGACGACGTGATCACCGTCGAGCCGCAGACGCCGTTCGACGGCGTCGCCCCGGGACAGACGGCCGTGCTCTACGACGGCACGCGCGTACTCGGCCAGTTCACGATCGACCGGACGGAATCAGCCGTTCCCGTCGACGCATGAGGGTGGCCGCGATCCCGCTCCGGCCCCGTCCGACCGTCGTGTCGGCGGGCGTCCATAGACTGACGGGGTGGCTGAAGGTGAACGGGCTGAGCTGACTCTCGACCAGGCGCGCGACGAGGTGAGAGCCCTCACCGACCGCATCGGCGCCGCGCGCGACGCCTATTACGGCGACGATGCGGAGATCGTCGACGACGCCACCTACGACGGCTGGATGCAGCGCCTGGACAAGCTCGAGCGGCTCCACCCGGAACTGCAGGGACAGGATTCCCCGACGCTCACCGTGGGCGCGGCCTCCGGCACGCTGTTCGCGCCGGTCACGCACGCCGAGCGCATGCTGAGCCTGGACAACGTCTTCAGCGAGGAGGAGTTCCGGGCGTGGGCGGCACGCGTGGAGCGCGATGCCGGTCGCGTCGTGCCGTTCCTGTGCGAACTCAAGATCGACGGCCTCGCGCTGTCGCTTCGCTACGAGCACGGCAGGCTGACCAGCGCCGCCACGCGCGGAGACGGTCGCGTCGGCGAAGACGTGACGGAGAACGTGCGCGGCATCGCGGGCATCCCGTCGGCGCTGCACGGAGACGAGCATCCGCCTCTGGTGGAGGTGCGCGGCGAGGTCTTCTTCACGGTCGCCGACTTCGACTCGCTGAACGCCTTCCAGCAGGAGCAGGGCGACCGCCTGTTCGCCAACCCGCGGAACGCCGCGTCGGGATCGCTGCGCCAGAAGCGCGAGGGCAAGAACAAGCGTCAGCTGCAGGCGATGCACGAGCGGCTGTCGCGGCTGCGGCTCACGGTGCACGGGATCGGGGCCTGGCCGAATCCGCCGGTCGCGTCCCAGAGCGAGGTGTACGGTTTGCTGGCGTCGTGGGGTCTTCCGGTCAGCCCGTACTTCCGCGTGGTCCCCGATGCGGCGGAGGCCGCCGCATTCATCCGTCATTACGGCGAGCACCGCCACGACGTGGAGCACGAGATCGACGGCATCGTCGTCAAGGTCGACGACCTTGCGATGCACGAGGAGCTCGGTGCGACCAGCCGGGCCCCGCGCTGGGCCATCGCCTACAAGTATCCGCCGGAACAGGTGAACACCAAGCTGCTCGACATCGTGGTCTCGGTCGGACGCACGGGGCGCGCCACGCCCTTCGCCGTCCTCGAACCGGCGAAGGTCGCCGGCTCGGTCGTGCGTCAGGCGACCCTCCACAATCAGGATGTCGTGAAGGCCAAGGGGGTTCTGATCGGCGACACCGTCGTGCTCCGCAAGGCCGGCGACGTCATTCCCGAGGTGCTGGGGCCGGTCGTCGAGCTGCGGGACGGCGGTGAACGCGCGTTCGTGATGCCCGCGAGGTGCCCGGAGTGCGATTCACCGCTCGCCCCCGCGAAGGAGGGCGACATCGACCTGCGCTGCCCGAACACCAGGTCGTGCCCGGCTCAGGTGCGCGGTCGCGTCGAGCACATCGGGTCGCGCGGTGCGCTCGACATCGAAGGACTGGGCGAGGTGTCCGCCGCCGCCCTCACGCAGCCGGTGCGCCCCGAGGAACCCCCGCTGAGCACCGAGGCGGGCCTGTTCGACCTCGGTCCGCGCGACCTGTTCGGAATCGATGTGGTCGTGCGCGACGCCGAGACCGGTCTCCCTCGACTGCTCGAAGACGGCACCCCCGATACACGGTCGCCGTTCCGGCGGCGTCGCAAACGCACGGATCCCGTGTTCGACGACGGCGGCGATTTCGACGGCGACGCTGAGCACATCCTCTCCGCCGCGGCGACATCGCTGCTCGCGAATCTCGACGGCGCGAGGTCGAAGGAGCTGTGGCGCTTCCTCGTTGCGCTCAACATCCGGCATGTGGGTCCGGTCGCCGCCCGCGCCCTCGCGCAGTGGTTCGGATCGGTCGATGCGATCCGGGCAGCGACCCGCGACGAGCTCGCGGCGGTCGACGGCGTCGGCGGCATCATCGCGGATTCCCTGCAGGCATGGTTCGATGTCGACTGGCATCGCGACATCGTCGAGCGATGGGCCGCGGCCGGCGCGCGATTGGCGACTCCCGGTCACCCCGGACCGGGGGCGGCGACCGTCGCGGGGGGCGTGCTCGAAGGCGTCGCCGTCGTGGCGACGGGGACGCTGGAGGGCTACACGCGCGAGGGAGCGCAGGAGGCGATCGTCAACGCGGGCGGCAAGGCGGCTTCGAGCGTGTCCAAGAAGACCGACTTCGTCGCCGCCGGTCCCGGCGCGGGATCCAAGCTCGCCAAGGCGGAGCAGCTCGGGGTGCGGGTGATCGACGCCGCTCAGTTCCACCTGCTCGTCACCGAGGGTCCCTCCGCGCTGGAGGAACCGGCCTGACCCCGGACATCCGTCCGGCGACGGCCGCCCGGCTCAGACGTCGTCGGCAAGGAGTCGATCGCGCACCTGCCGCCGCAGCACCTTGCCGATCAACGATGTCGGCAACTCGTCGACCACGACGACGCGCTTGGGCACCTTGTAGGGCGTGAGCTCCTCGCGGGCGAAGGCGCGGATCGCCTCCGGGTCGATCCGGTGTCCGGCGGCGGCGACGACGGCCGCGACGACCTGCTCACCGGCACGATCGTCGGGCAGGCCGACGACGGCGGCATCGGCGATGCTCGGGTGCCGCCGCAGCGCGTTCTCGACCTCGGTCGGAGCGACGTTGAAGCCGCCCGTGATCACGAGCTCCTTGATGCGGTCGACGATCCGGACGAACCCGTCATCGTCGATCGTGACGATATCCCCGGTGCGGAACCAGTCGCCTGCGAAGACGGCGGCGGTCTCCTCCGGCTTGCGGAAGTACCCGTCGAAGACCTGCGGACCGCGCACGATCAGCTCACCCGCCTCCCCCGGGGGCATGTCGCGGCCGGGATCCTCGGGATCCACGACGCGGCACTCCGTGCCGGGGAGGGGGAGTCCGACGGTTCCGGGGACGCGGTGGGGGGCGACCGGGTTGGCCATCAGGACGGGGGAGCACTCCGACAGGCCGTACCCCTCGACCAGATAGCCGCCGGTGGCCGCCTCGAAGGGGACGACCAGATCGTGGGGAAGCGCCATGGCGCCGGAGATCGCGATGCCGGTTCCCGCCAGCGACACTCCCCGCTCCTCGGCCGAGGCGAGCAGGCGTCGTGCGATCGGCGGCACGAGAGGGAGGAACGTCGCGGGCCGCTTCTTCGTGACTGACAGCACCATGTCGGGATCGAAGCGAGGGAAGAGCACCAGGCGGGCCGCCATCGACATCGCGAACGTCAAGCAGAGCGTGAGGCCGTAGGCGTGGAACATCGGAAGCACCGCGTAGACGACGCAGCCTTCGCCGCGCGTGATCGTGGGAACCCATGCTCGGGCCTG
>NZ_DEPK01000028.1:0-14371 GCF_002358725.1 Microbacterium sp. UBA3394 | reverse complement strand
GACGCCACCGGCGGGTGCATCGACCTCGAACCCGTCGAGGCCTACACCGTTCGCCGCCACTACGTCGCGAACACCAACGTGCTCGTCACGACGTTCGACACGGCGTCCGGTCGCGCCCGCGTCACCGACACCATGGTCACCGGCGTCGCCGGCCGCCTCCCGTGGGCCGAGCTCGCCCGCCGCATCGACGGCGTGAAAGGGACGGTGGAGTTCGCGTGGGCCGTGACCCCCGGCACCCGGCTGCAGACCGCGGGGCCGTGGCTCGAGCACGTGCGCGATCGTCGCATCCTGCGCGTGGGTGCGACCTCGCTCGCCGTCGACGGCGAGAGCCACGGCCCCTCCGACGCCGACGACATCGACGGGCGTCCGGCGATCTCCGGCCGCTTCACGACCGGCGAGGAATCCCGCCACCTGCTGGTGATCTCGGCCACCGACGGCGAGCCGCTGCACTTCCCGGTGCCCGGAAACGTGCAGCGAGGCATCGACCGCACCGTCGACCAGTGGCGGCTGTGGTCGCGAGAGTTCGGCTACAGCGGTCCGTGGGCGCGCGACGTGCAGCGCAGCGCCCTTGCCCTCAAGCTCCTCATCTACGCTCCGACCGGCGCCATCGCGGCGGCGGCGACGACCTCGCTCCCCGAGAGCGCACGCGGCGGCAAGAACTGGGAGTACCGGCTCGCGTGGGTGCGCGACCTCGCCTACACCGCACGGGCGCTGGTGCGGTTCGGGCTGCGGGAGGAGACGCACGCGTCGATCTCGTGGCTCGTGCGCACGATCCGCGAGCAGGGACCCGACCTGCACGTGATGTACGACCTGCGCGGTGGCCTCATCGACGGCACGCAGACCTTCGATGTGGCCGGATGGCGCGGCATCGGCCCGGTCGTGGCCGGAAACCCCGCCAACGATCAGCTGCAGCTCGGCGTCTACGGCGACCTCTTCTCGATCTGCCGAACCTACGTCGACGCCGGCAACGTGCTCGACACCGCGACCGGGCGGCTCCTCGCGAACATGGCGGACCGCACCTGCGACGTGTGGCGCAACCCCGACTCGGGCATGTGGGAGCTCGACGAGGTGCAGCACTACACGTCGTCGAAGATGGGCTGCTGGCAGGCGCTCCGCGACGCCGTGCACCTGGCCGAGCTCGAGGTCATCCCCGGAGAGCCCGAGCGCTGGCGCACCGAGATGGCCCTCATCGAGGCGTGGGTGCACGAACACGGCTGGTCCGACGATGCCGGGGCGTACGTGATGCATCCCGGCACCTCCGACCTCGACGCGTCGGTGCTGCTGCACGCCGAGAGCGGGTTCGACCGCGGCGAGCGGATGTCGCGCACCATCGACCGGCTGACCGCCGAGCTCGGTGCCGGCCCGCTGCTGTATCGCTACACCGGAATGGACCGCGAAGAGCACACCTTCGTCGCCTGCGCATTCTGGCGGGCGAGTGCTCTCGCCTGTGTCGGACGCCACGAGGAGGCGCTCGCCGCGATGGACGACCTGGTCTCCCGCGGCAACGATGTCGGCATCTTCGCGGAGATGATCGCCGAGGACGACGGAGCCTTCTGGGGGAACCTCCCGCAGGCGCTCAGCCACCTCGCGCTCATCAACGCCGCTCTCACGATGGAGCAGCTGATCCCCGGGGAGGTGCTCGGTGACCGCTGAGATCCGCGGCGAGGTCGAGGTGTTCCGGTCTCTCACGTCGGTGCTCGTCGAGAGCATCTTCTGGGATGACCGCGCCGGCGAGGTCGTGTGGGTCGACATCACCGCCGGAACCCTGCATCGCGGTCGGTTCGACGGGGCGGTGGACGGCTCTGACGATGTCGTCGTGGCGCTCCCGGCGCCGGTGAGCGCCGTGCAGCCCGCGCAGGGCGGCGGCTTCGTCGCGGCACTGAAGGATCGGGTCGTACTGCTCGGGCCCGACGGCACGGTGGTGGATGAGCTCGCCAGCGTGACGCACGCCCATAGCGGCATCCGATTCAACGAGGGCAAGGTCGACCCGTACGGGCGGTTCGTCGTCGGCGCGATGGACGTCACGGTGGGCGACCCCGACGCCGGCCTGTATCTCGCCGACGCCGACGGCCGGCTCGAGGTGCTGTGCGGGGGATTCGGTGTGGCGAACGGTTTCGAATGGTCCGACGACGCACGCGAGATGTACGTCACCGACACCGCGACGCAGACCGTGTACCGCGGGTCGTACGCCGCGGGCGCCGCCCCGCTCGGCGAGCTGGAGCCGTTCCTGGTCGGGCATGCCTCCGACGGGCTCGCCCTCGACACCGATGGGCGGTTCTGGAACGGCGTGTACGGCGGGGGCGAGGTGCTCTGCTGGTCGGCGGACGGCGAGGTCATCGCGCATCTCCCGATGCCGGCGCCGAACGTGACGTCGGTCGCCTTCGCGGGCCCGGATCGCGATCAGCTGCTCGTCGGCACGGCGCGCGAGAACCTCACGGAGGAGGATCTCGAGGCGTCGCCCCTGAGCGGATCGATCCTGCGGATCCGCACCCGCGCGACCGGACGCCCGGTGCACACCTTCGGCGCGGAGACGGCGTCGTGATCGCCGCGGCCACCGTTTCGTCTCGTCGCTGCGCTCCTCGCTCAACGACCGACAACCCCGCCGCCCCGGTCGTTGAGCGAGCGGAGCGAGACGAAACGCACCCCGCACCCTCACCTGCCCCACCATCGACAGAAAGGCATCCGACATGGACCTTGGAATCACCGGCAAGAAGGCCCTCATCACCGGCGGAGACTCCGGCATCGGCTGGGAGACGGCGCGCATGCTCCTCGCCGAAGGCGCGATCGTCGTGCTGAGCGACAAGGATCAGAGCTCCCTCGACGAGGCCGCGGCGAAACTCGACGCACCCGACGGTGCGCTCTTCGCCTACGCCGCCGATGTCACCGACACCGCGGACCTGGCCGAGCTGCACCGCAAGACCTCCGCGGCGGTCGGCACCATCGACATCCTCGTGCAGTCGGCCGGGGTCACCGGCGCGCAGGGCCTTTTCCACGAGATCGACGACGAGGGATGGACCTCCACCATCGACATCGACCTCCACGGACCCGTGCGTCTCGTGCGCGAGTTCCTCCCGGATCTCCGCACGGGCGGATGGGGCCGCCTGATCTTCCTCGCGTCGGAGGATGCGGTGCAGCCCTACGACGACGAGCTCCCGTACTGCGCGGCCAAGGCCGGAATCCTCGCCCTGGCGAAGGGCCTCTCGCGCTCGTACGCCCGGGAGGGCCTGCTCGTGAACGCGGTGTCGCCGGCGTTCATCCACACGCCCATGACCGACGCGATGATGGAGAAGCGCTCCGCGGAGCTCGGCACGTCGTTCGACGAGGCCATCACGTCGTTCCTCGACGAGGAGCGCCCCTACATGGAGCTGAAGCGCCGCGGCGAGCCGGCCGAGGTCGCCGCCGTGATCGCGTTCCTGTGCTCCGAGCACGCGTCGTTCGTCAACGGCGCGAACTACCGGGTCGACTCCGGCTCGGTCGCCACGATCTGAGGAGGTACCCATGGGCGATGACATCACGACCTACGACTACCTGATCATCGGCGGCGGGATGGTCGCCGACGCGGCCGCGCGCGGCATCCGCGAGCGCGACACCGCCGGCACCATCGGCATCCTCAGCGCCGATACCGATGAGCCGTACACGCGGCCGGCGCTGTCGAAGAAGCTGTGGACCGATCCGGACTTCACGTGGGACCAGGTGCCGCTGAACACCGTCGCCGACACGGGTGCCGAGCTGCGCCTGAACACCCTGGTCACCCGCATCGACCGCTTCTCGCGAGCCGTCGAGACCGGCGACGGGGAGTTGGTCGGCTACCGGCGCCTGCTGCTCGCGACCGGGTCGACGCCGCGCACGATCCCCGCGCCGGAGGGCGATGATCGCATCCTCGCGTTCCGCTCCGCCGAGGACTACCGGCGCCTGCGCGAGCTCGCCGAACGGGGCGGGCGCATCATCGTCGTCGGCGGCGGATACATCGGCACCGAGATCGCCGCGGCGCTCGCGCAGAACGGCGTCGAGACCGAACTCGTCTTCGCCGACGCCACGCTCGGAGCCTCGCAGTTCCCGCCCGCGCTCGCCGAGCGATACGAGAAGCTGTTCGTCGACGGGGGAGTCGACCTCGTGCCCGTGCGGCGCGTCGAGGAGATCCGCGCCGAGGGCAACGTGCTGCACGCCGTGCTCGACGACGGTCAGGAGCGCGCCGGCGAC
Organism: Microbacterium sp. UBA3394; assembly: GCF_002358725.1. Classification (NCBI taxonomy): domain Bacteria; kingdom Bacillati; phylum Actinomycetota; class Actinomycetes; order Micrococcales; family Microbacteriaceae; genus Microbacterium; species Microbacterium sp. UBA3394. The sequence goes on along the minus strand of NZ_DEPK01000028.1, from coordinate 10,171 downwards.
GCGGTCGTGATCGGGCTCGGGGCCGATCCGGTCGTCGACCTCGCGGTGGCGGCCGAGCTCGCCATCGACGACGGCGTGCTGGTCGACGAGCACCTTCTCACCAACGACCGCTCCATCTGGGCCGCGGGTGACATCGCCGAGTACCCTGATCCGATCCTCGGGCGCACGCGCGTCGAGCACGTCGACAACGCGAACGAGATGGGGGAGGCCGTGGGGCGGTCGATGGCGGGGGAGGAGACGCCGTATTCGCACACGCCGTACTTCTATTCGCAGGTGTTCGGCACGCGGTGGGAGGCTGTCGGCACGGTCGACGCCTCGTGCGACCCGCTGACGGTCGACCTCGGCGACGACCGCGCCGTCGTGTACTACCGCGACGCGTCCGGCGCGCCCGTGGGTGTGCTGCTGTGGAACGTCGAGGATGCCCGCGACCTCGCGCGCGCGGTGCTCGTGGACCGGGAGACCTCCGAGGACGCGCTTCGCGCCCGCATCCGCTGACGCGGACGCTTCGTCTCGCTCTGCTCGCTCAACGACCGGTGGGCGGCGACGTTTCGTCTCGCTCCGCTCGCTCAACGACCGAGAACTGGTCGTTGAGCGAGGATCGCAGCGACGAGACGAAACGGGGTGGGGTGGCGCCTGTAGGTCGTTGAGCGAGGAGCGCAGCGACGAGACGAAACGGGGCGTGGAGGCTGGGAAATCGGAACGTTTCACGCCAGAGTTGTCCCTATGCACCCGCTGCCCGACGATCGCGATGTGCGGTGGCGCTTCCGCGCGCTGGCACGTGGGCAGCTGCCGTTCCTCCTCGCGGTGCTGTATCTCGTCGTCGCGCTCGCCGTCTCGGCGCCGCACCTGCTGGGCGCACCGTGGGTCGACGTCGGCTTCGGCCTCATCATCGTCGCCACCGTCGCCGGGATCGCGATCCCGTGGGAGCGTCTCGCCACCTGCTGGCTCGCGGCCGTCCCGCTTCTCGACATCGTCGCCGTGGGGTTCCTCCGGACCGATCTGATCGCGAGCTTCGGCTGGGTCGGCGGCCTCGCGCTCCTGCCGATCCTGTGGCTCGCCTACGGGTTCGCCTGGTACGCGATCTTCGGTGCCGTCATCGGGGCCGCCTTCATCACGCTGCTGCCGTACCTGCTCGACCAGGCGCCGCCGGAGACCGCGCAGGAGTGGTTCAACGTGCTCGGCCTTCCGATGCTCAGCGTCGGGATCGGCATCGTGGCCATGCTCGCCTCGCAGCGCCTCCGGCGGAGCGCGCGGGCCACGCGCGAGGCGCTTCAGGCATCGCGCGACGGAGAGATCCTTCTGGCCGACGTGCTCAACACGGTCAACGCCGCGATCGTGCACTTCGACGCCGACGGTCGACCCGTCGCCGCAAACGGCCACGCGGCACGGCTGTCCGCGCTCGCGGGCATCGACCTCGCGGCGCCGCCCTACCTCGCCAGTGCCGTCTTCGCCGCCGATCGCGTCACGCCCGTGCCGCCCGAGCAGCAGATCGTGCCGCGCGCCCTGCGCGGCGAGGAGCTCGACGACGGCATCTCGTGGATCGGCCAGCCCGGTCAGCAGACGGCGGTCGTCGCCTCGGCCCGGCGCGTGCGCCGTGACAACGGCGAACTGCTCGGCACGGTCTTCATCGCCTACGACGTCACCGAGATCGCGCATGCGGCCGAGCTGCGCGAGCAGTTCCTCGAGACCGTCTCCCACGAGCTGCGCACCCCGATGACCGGCATCCTCGGATTCCTCGACCTTCTCGAAGAGGAGACGCCGCCCGATGCCGACAAGCAGCGTGAGTATCTCGCCGTCGTCCGTCGTCGCAGCGCCGACCTGATGGACCGCATCCGGGAGATGCTCGCCGCTGCCGAGTCCGACGCGCCCCTCCGACTCGGCACGGTGGATGTCGCCGCGCTCGTGGACCGCGCCGTCGCCGTCGTCGAAGACGCCCACCCCGAGGTTGAGCGCCGCATCACCGTGACAACGCCCCAGGAGGTGCTTGCCACCGTGGACGGTGCCCGCCTCAGTCAGGCGGTGCGGGAACTGCTGGTGAACGCGGTGAAGTTCAGCGACGTCGGCACGCCGATCACGGTCGAACTGCGGACAGACGACGACCGGATGCGCATCGCCGTCGCGAACACCGGACCCGACATCCCGCCCGACGAGCAGGCCCGACTCTACGACCGGTTCTACCGCACCCCGCAGGCGATGTCGCGGGCGATCCAAGGGTTCGGACTCGGGCTCACCGTCGTCGCCGGCACAGCGCACGCGCACGGGGGAGAGGCGCACGTCGCGAGCGGCTCCGGTCGCACCGTCTTCACGCTCGAGGTGCCGATCGCACCTGCGCCACCCTCGTCATGAATCGAGCGGCCGAAGGGAGCCGGGCAGCGAGGGAGGTGACTAGCGCGATTCGATCGAATCGTCAAGGCCCTCTTCCCTGCCCGTGAGCGGGCGGATGATTGACGAGCAGGGCACGAAACGATCTCCATCGGCAGTTCGGGACGTCGCCGGCGCATCCGATTTTCTCCCAGTGCTCGGATGACGGCGACGACTCTGCCGCCTGCGGGAAGCCGTGGTCAGCGACCTTGGGGAAGGCACGCGCACATCACGGATTCCGGGCTCCTCGTCATCGGGTAGGCGAGGAGCCCCTCCGTGCGCGCATCGGAAAGGGTGGCCCCCTCGGTGCCGCTGCTGGGGGGAGGGGGTGGCGACGTCGCCGAGGGGACCACCACCCAAACGCCGGCCATCCCCAGAGTTGGGCACGGGTTTGGCGAGAACCGCTCCGCCGTGGTGCGCGGCGAAGAGTGCGAGGTTCGGGCGATCGACAATCTATCGACTTCGCCGGCCGGCATCAATACATTCGTGTATCTCGCTTTCGCCGATCGGTGCCGTCGTCCGGATGCGGACGAAAGCGGCCGGCGCGGGGAGTGGGGGAACTCCGCCGCGCCGGCCCGGAGGGGCACCCGGATTCGGGGTGCCCCGGCGTCAGGTCGAGGTGTCAGGCTGCGACCGTGGTGCGGGCGCGCACCGGGGTGCGTCGTGCCGCGGGGCGCATCTGCGCCGGCGCGGGGGTTTCGGTGAAGGAGGGGATCTCCTCGTCGATGTCGACGGTGAGGCCGGCCGAGGAGTTGGCCATCTCGGCCATGTGCTTCAAGACGGGCTGGTTCAGCTTCTCCGGCTCGGCCGAGTCAAAGACGAAACGGAGCGGAATGGCCGGCTGCAGCCACAACGTCGTGCGTCCGGGCTGCTGCTCCTTGCCGTGCTTCCACGACAGGGTGAAGCTCTCGCCTCGGCGCAGCTTGGTGCCGACGATCACCTTGATGTGAGCAAGGAGACGGTCGGGGAGCTCGATCGGATCGACGGCGTTCGAGTAATAAAGGTGTCCCATGAGATTCCCCTCCAGGCTCGTGTGGATTACTATGTGAGTAACTCTTACGTATTTTTACTAGTTTGTATAGTTACTTCGCAAGGAAGGACCCGATCGGTCGCACGGAGAGGAGGAAGCGGTGAAGACAGCACGAGACATCGAGCGGAGCACATCCGCTCCCGTCCGACCGGTGGTGAGGTCGACGGTGGACCTCGCCGGCTACTGGTACGAAGCCGACCTCGCCGAAGCCAGAGCGCGATCCCGCGCGGTGCTGGAGGCCCTGCGTCTGTATCGCGCCGCCGAGATGGCGATGCGGCGGCGCACGCGAGAATCCATGGCGATGGGCGAGAACGAGCTTCTCGTGCTCAGGTACCTCATCCGCAAGGGCGACGCCCTTGTGCGGCCCGTCGAACTGGCGACGTATCTCGGGGTGTCGACGGCGTCAATGACCGCTCTGCTGGACCGGCTGGAGAAGTCCGGACACATCACGCGGGTCGCCAATCCCGAAGACCGCCGCAGCATCTTCGTGCGCGCGACCGCGGCGACCGATGACGAGGTGCGCGGCACATTGGGCGAGATGCACGAGCGGATGTACGCCGCCGTCGAGGGCATGACCGCCGCGCAGGCCGACGCCGTGATCGGCTTCCTCACGCGCATGTCCGCGGCGGTCGACGGCGTGGCTGTGGAGGCGCGGTGATCTACGTTCTCGTCGGCGGACCGCGCGACGGCCAGTACGTCGATGACGTGCCGCGCGGCTACCGACCCGACCCGGCGGAGGCGTCGAGCTCGCCGTACGACGCGATCGAGGGGTTCGACCTCATCCGAGCCGTGTGGTTCCAGTCCGACCCGGCTCGACTTCGCGCGCTTCTGGACTGAATCTGCGTGGTATCCGCTCGGCGGCGATGAATCGATATGATCGCCGGGTCCGCGGCGTCTGGCCTCGTCGCGCGGGAGGCACCACACAGCGATGACGACGTTCGAGATCGGCGACACCGACTTTCTGCTCGACGGTGAGCCCCACCGCATCCTCTCGGGCACGATCCACTACTTCCGCGTGCACCCCGACCAGTGGCGTGACCGCGTGCGCAAGGCGCGTCTCATGGGGCTGAACACCATCGAGACGTACATCGCCTGGAACGCCCACGAACCGGTGCGCGGCAGGTGGGAACAGACCGGAGCGCTCGACGTCGGTGCCTTCCTCGACATCGTCGCCGACGAGGGGATGCACGCGATCGTGCGACCCGGCCCCTACATCTGCGCCGAGTGGCACAACGGCGGCCTGCCGGTATGGCTCACCCGGATGCGCGATGTGCGGCCACGTTCGAGTGACCCCCGCTACCTGGAGCCGGTCGTGGACTACCTGCGGCGCGTCTACGACATCGTCACGCCCCGGCAGATCGACCGCGACGGCACGGTCGTGCTCGTGCAGATCGAGAACGAATACGGCGCCTACGGCAGCGACGTAGCCTACCTCGCCGAGCTGGTGCGGATCACGCGCGAGGCCGGGATCACCGTGCCGCTGACCACCGTCGATCAGCCGCAGCCGCACATGCTGCGCGACGGCAGCACCCCCGGAGCACACCTGACGGCGTCGTTCGGGTCGCGCAGCGCCGAACGCCTCGCGACGCTCCGCCGGCACCAGCCCACGGGCCCGCTGATGTGCTCCGAGTTCTGGAACGGCTGGTTCGACTGGTGGGGCGGTGTGCACCACACCACCGCCACCGCCGCGAGCGCGCGCGACCTCGACGAACTGCTCGCCGCGGGAGCATCCGTGAATCTCTACATGTTCCACGGCGGCACCAACTTCGGCGCAACCGCGGGTGCGAACGACAAGGGTCGTTACAAGCCGCTGGTCACGTCGTACGACTACGACGCACCGCTGGATGAGAGCGGTCACCCGACCGAGAAGTATCACGCGTTCCGTGAGGTGATCTCGCGGTACGCGCCGGTCCCGGACGAGCTGCCGCCGGCGCGTCCGGCTGCTCCGGAGATGACGGTGGCCCTAGCCCCGGCCGGTGTGCGGATGCCGTGGATCGACCCGGTGGCGTCGGCGCGGAGCGTGCGGCCGACGACCTTCGACGAGATCGATGCGCTGACGCCGGTCGTCGCCTACGAGACGGACCTGCCCGATGACGCGTTCCTCGACGCCGACGCGCTGCCGCTCGTGTTCGACGAGGTGCGCGACCTCGCGTGGGTGTCGGTCGATGACCGCCCGGTCGGACGGATCTCCCGCACTCTCGGAGAGCGGGCGCTGGCGATCCCCGCCGGCCGCCGCCTGCGCGTCGTGGTCGAGGACCAGGGACGCGTGAACTACGGATCGCGTCTCGGCGAGGCGAAGGGGCTCATCGGCTCGGCCCGCCTCGGGGCGACCGAGCTGACCGGATGGGCGGCAACCCCCGTCGATGTCGATGCGCTCGCGTCGGCGGCCGCATCCTCGTTCCTCGCCGGGCCGGAGGCGAGCGATGTCGCCGCGTCCGTTTCGGCCGGTGAGACGGGGGCCGCATCGCTGGCCGGACCGATCGTGCTCGTGGGAGAGTTCGACGCGGTGGGCGGGGTCGACCTGTTCCTGGACACGGCCGTGTGGGGCAAGGGATTCGCGTTCGTGAACGGGTTCCCGCTCGGCCGCTACTGGCAGGTCGGTCCGCAGCGGACCCTGTATGTGCCGGGACCGGTCGTGCGGGACGGCCGGAACGTCGTCGTCGTCATCGAGTGGGAGCAGGTCGTCGCCGCTGAGGCGCGCTTCGTCGCCGAGCCCGGCCTCGGTCCGCTGGAGGAGTGACGACGCCGGCGGCGCGGGTCAGCCGGCGTCGATCTCGGCGCGGCGGTCGGCGCGGGTCTTCAGCAGGCTCGCCGCCGTCGCCACCGCGATCGTGGCACCGATGAACACCAGGGAGAACCAGATGGGGATCTCCGGCGCCCACTCGACGCCCTCGCCGCCGTTGATGAACGGCAGCTCGTTGACGTGGAGCGCGTGCAGCAGCAGCTTCACGCCGATGAAGCCCAGGATCACCGCCAGCCCCTGCGCCAGGTAGACCAGGCGCTCGAGCAGGCCGCCGATGAGGAAGTACAGCTGGCGCAGCCCCATCAAGGCGAAGGCATTTGCGGTGAACACGATGTACGCCTCTTCGGTCAGCCCGTAGATCGCCGGGATCGAGTCGACCGCGAAGATCAGGTCGATGAAACCGATCGCGACGATGGTAAGGAACATCGGCGTGACGAAGCGGCGCCCGTCCTTGACGACCGTGAGCCGGTCGCCCTCGTAGGCGTCGCTGACCGGGAGGTGGCGCCGCACGAAGGTCATGAAGCGCCCGTTGGCGGGGTCGTGGTCGTCGCCGGCGAACGCCTGACGGTAGGCGAGCACCAGCAGCAGGGCGCCGAAGAGGTAGAAGATCCACGAGAAGTTCGCGATGAGGCCGGCCCCGATCGCGATGAACGCCCCGCGCAGGATGAGGGCGATGACGATCCCGATCATCAGCACCTTCTGCTGGTAGATCTTCGGCACCGCGAAGCTCGTCATCAGCAGCAGGAAGACGAACAGGTTGTCGATCGAGAGGGCCTTCTCGGTGAGGTACCCGGCGAAGTACTCGCCGCCGTACGTCCAGCCCGCCACGGCGCCCAGGCCTACGCCGAACAGCAGCGCGAGACCGATGTAGAACGCCGACCAGCGCGCGGCTTCGCCGATCGAGGGCTCGTGGGGCTTTCGCACGTGGGCGTAGAACTCGTACACGAAGAACGCAACGGTCACCGCGAGGGTGATGATCCAGACGAGCGGAGTGACGGACATGGGGCTCCTGACAAGAGACGACGGCTGACGGGCCAAGGTCTCTTCCGGTCCGATCGGACCCGGTGGATGCGGAACGCACCGTCGCGCCCGTAATGACGCATCCACCGCAGACGGGAGTACTCCCCTTGCGTCCGACCATCATACGGGTGCATCCGGCCGCGGGGGTCATCCGGAATACCTCTGCGGAGGTCGCCATGAAAACGAAGAAGTCTCCCACCGCATTCGCCTACCGCTACACCCGCTACGGGGATGCCGACGTTCTCGCCCGGCATTCGTTCCCGCTGCCGGCTCCCGGCCCCGACGAGGTGAGCGTCGAGGTCATCGCCGCGGGCATCAACCACATGGAGGTGTTCCTGCGCAACGGGCGCGAGGAGACCTGGGCCGACGACCCCTGGCCGCGCGGCTCGGGTAGCGACTTCGCGGGCATCGTCACCGCGGTCGGCGAGAACGTTTCGTCGATCCGCGTGGGTGCGGATGTGGTCGGGCACGTGCGGACCGGCGCCCACGCCAGCCACCTCAACGTTCCGGCGGACCAGGTCGTGCCCAAGCCCGGCGGCGTTGACTGGGAGACGGCCGGCGGGCTGTACCTCGCCGGTGCGACCGCGCTGGAAGTGCTCGAGGACCTGAGGATCGGGCCCGACGACACGCTGGTGGTCACGGCCGCCGCCGGCGGCGTGGGGAGCATCCAGGTGCAACTCGCGGCGCATCGCGGCGCGCGCGTGATCGGCACGTGCGGTTCCCGCAACTTCGACTACCTGCGACAGATCGGCATCACCCCGGTCGAGTACGGCCCCGGCATCGTCGAGCGCATCGAGAAGGCCGCCCGCGGCGCGAGGGTCACGGCCTACATCGACAACTTCGGCAAAGAGACCGAAGACGTCGCCGGAGCGCTGGGCGTGCCCGCCGAGCGGTATCGCTCGAGCGAGGACCGGCGCGACGTCGAACTCGCGCTGCTGCGCGACGACCCCGACTCCGTGGCGCACGGCACCGAGCGGCTGCGGCACATCACCCGTCTGGCCGGTATCGGCGCCTTCCGGCTCCTCGTCTCAGGCCTCTACCCGATCGAGGACATCGTCGAGGCGTACGAAGACCTGCACAAGCTTCACTCGCGGGGAAAGGTCGTTCTCGCTGCGCATCCGGTCACGACCGCCCGCACCCTGCGTGCCCGGGAGCTGCACGAGTCGATGCCCTGACCGGGCGACGGATGCGTCCGGTCAGCCGCTGACGGTCGTGAGCGTCTCGCCCGCCCACACCACGGTGCCCTCGCCGGTGACGGCGATGGCCGTCGGTGCGGTCACGTCGGCCTCGTCGGCGCATCCCGCGGCCGCCGGCTGTGCCGGGTCGGCGCCGGCGAAGCGGGTCAGGGCGATTCCGGCGCAGTCGGAGGCGGCCCCCGCCACGACGACGTCGGCGCCGTCGACGGCGACAGCGGCGGCGCCGTCGGTCTCGAGCGTCGTCCAGGTCGCGCCGTCGGCGTCGAGCACCCATGCCTGTGCGTCGCACACCAGCGCCACCACGTCACCGGCGGCGTGAAGGCCGCGTGCGTCGGCGCACGGCGCATCGATCGCTCCCGACGGCAGCTCCACCACTCCGGCGTCAGCGGGGGAGACGTAGCGCGCCGCCGACAGCACGAGATCGTCGTACGGCTCCCAGAACGCTCCCTGCGTGAACGTGCGCCAGCCCTGGGTCTCGCAGCCCTCGCCCACGGCGACGACCATCTCCGCCTCGGTCTCGGCGAACGCGTCGAGCGCCGCCACCGCGGTGATGTCGCGGTAGCGACCGGTCACATCCGTCCACGACTGACCGCCGTCGTCGGATCGTTCGACGAGCGGCTCATCGCCCCCGCAGACCCCTGCGGTGGAACGCCACCAGGCGCCGGAGCCGATCGACAGGAAGCGATCGTCCTCGCGCGCGACGGCGGCGATGTCGGGCGAGGCCTCGGTCGGCGTCGGAGACGCGGACTCCACGCCGAGGCTGAACGTGGGGACCGGCGCCGCGCTCTGAGCGCCGCCGTCCGGGTTCGCCCGGTCGTAGGCGATGTAGGCGACGGCGCCGACGACGATCGCGAGCACGACGACGAGCGCGACCGCGCCCCACTGGGCACCCGCCGGTGTGCCCGACCTTCCCCCGGCCATCGCGGGCTACGGGGCGGACGGGCGCCAGGCGGAGTCATCCTCCGGCGCTTGCTCGGGTGCGGCGCTCGCGGCCTCGGCGCGCGTGGCCGGAACCGGGGGCGTGGCCGTCGATCGGCGGCGCGGCGCGGCATCGGCGGTGGCATCCGGAGCGGTCTGGTCGGCGGCATCCGGTGCCGCGAGCCCGAAGAAGCTCTCGTCCATCGGAGCCGCCTCGGTCTCGGGCTCGACGGGAGCGGGGCCGGGGGTGCGGCGCGTGCCGCGCTTCTTCTCGGGCTGCTCGCGGTACCCGTACCCGTAGCCGTATCCGGCGCCGTAGGCGTAGTACGAATCCGGTCCGCGCGTGGGGACCATGGTCAGCGCGACACCGGCGATCTTCGCCCCGACCGTGCCGAGCGCGTCGACCGCGCCGCCGAGCTGGTGGCGGTTCGTGCGCCCGGCGGCGACGATCACGATCGCGCCAGAGGTGGACTTGGCGAGGATGGCGCCGTCGGTCACCGGAAGGAGCGGCGGCGCGTCGCACAGCACCACGTCGAAGTCGCGCTCCAGCACGCTGAGGAGGGTCTCCATCTGCTTCGATCCGAGCAGCTCACTGGGGTTCGGTGGGATCTTCCCGGCCGGCAGCACATACATGCTGCGGTGGCCCCACGGCAGCATGACGTCACCCACCCGCGCCCGGCCGATCAGCACGTCGGTCAGGCCCGCGCCGCCCTCGATCCCGAGGTACTCGGCCACCTTCGGCTTGCGCAGGTCGGTGTCGAGCAGCGCGACGCGCTTGCCGGCATCCGCGAGGGCGATCGCGAGGTTGATCGTCGTGGTCGACTTGCCCTCGCTCGGCACGCTCGAGGTCACGACGAAGCTCGAGCGGCCCTCCATGTCGAGGAACTGGAGGTTCGTGCGCAT
>NZ_DEPK01000233.1:0-3250 GCF_002358725.1 Microbacterium sp. UBA3394 | reverse complement strand
CTCTCGACGAGACGGTGAGCGGCCGAGCCGATGCCTCGCCCCCACGACGCCCGGATGAGTTCGATGGTCCAGAAGGCCACCGTCGACCCGGCTTCGAGAGGGATGTCCACGCCGACCCGGCCGATCGCGCGTCCGTCGTCGTCGGTCACGAGCCACAGGTGCCGGATCTCATACGCGTCCGGGCGGTAGTGCGGCAACAGCTCCGCAACGGTGCGGGTGTGGTCGTCGGTCCCGGACACCTCCCGGGAGACGGTGTTGCGTGCCGCCACGGTGGCGACGAAGTCCGCCGCGTCGGGATCCGCCGGTGATCGGGGGATCCCGACGCGGCGGAACGAGCCGCCATGGAAGGGGACGACCTCGGGGGTCGTGTCGGACATGATCGCTTCTTCCATCGGGTGGTCACAGGCGTGGAACGCGCAGCAGGTAGACGCGTTCGGCCCGTCTCTCGCGTTCGGCGCGTTCGCGGCGTGCGGCGTCGCGTCGAGACAGCTGTGCAGGGTCATCGGCGACGTCGAGGCGCCGAGCGCTCCGGAGGAGCAGCCACAGGCCGAGACGCAGTTCGAGGCGATCGACGGCGGACAGGCGGTGATCGCTCACCGCGGCGGACAGGGTTTCCCGCTCGTGCGAAGTCACGAAGGGTGCGAGTGTGTTCACGGAAGTGCACTTTCGAGTGAGGACGCGCGAGTGGCGCAGAATCATCTAGCGGCGGGGAGCCTCGCAATCGGGGTGAAGCGAGGTCGAGCCGGGGGTGCCGAAGCGGCGCGCACGGACGGCGCGGGGTGCGGGTGAGGCGGCGGTCAGGCGACGACGCGCGTGACGACGTCGCGGAATCCGGCCACCGGAGCGAGACCACGGTGCGGGGAGCGGATCCCGGTACGGGTGATCGGCGCGAAAGGCGCAAGCATCTGAATCATCGGTGACCTCCTTTCCGGCTGAGACGCGATCTGGACACTAGCGCGGCGGATCCAAGACGTCAAGGGTCTTTTCGGTTTCGGTGGACGACGGGCGTGTCGGATGCGATCGATGACCGTCTGTCGCGCCGACGTCGCGGCGTGTCTCGGGTAGCGTGTATCGGTGATCCAGACAGGCCGGAGGACGCATCCATGCACCTGAAGAGCGTGACGCTCAAAGGGTTCAAGTCGTTCGCCCAGCCGACGACCTTCGAACTCGAGACAGGGGTCACGTGCATCGTCGGGCCGAACGGATCCGGCAAGTCCAATGTCGTCGACGCGCTCGCGTGGGTGATGGGGGAGCAGGGTGCGAAGACGCTGCGCGGCGGCAAGATGGAGGATGTCATCTTCGCCGGAACGGCCACGCGCGGTCCGCTCGGACGTGCCGAGGTGCAGCTGACCATCGACAACGGCGACGGTGCCCTGCCGATCGAGTACGCCGAGGTGAGCATCCGCCGCACCCTGTTCCGCAACGGATCGAGTGAGTACGCGATCAACGGCGAGTCGTGTCGGCTCCTCGACGTGCAGGAGCTGCTGAGCGATTCGGGGCTCGGTCGCGAGATGCACGTCATCGTCGGTCAGGGCCGGCTCGACGCCGTGCTGCAGGCCTCTCCCGAAGACCGCCGCGGCTTCATCGAAGAAGCAGCAGGCATCCTCAAGCACCGGCGCCGCAAAGAGAAGACGCTGCGCAAGCTCGAGGCGATGGAGGCGAACCTCACGCGCCTCAGCGACCTGGCCGGCGAGCTGCGCCGACAGCTCAAGCCGCTCGGCCGGCAGGCCGAGGTCGCCAGAGAGGCGCAATCGATCGCCGCGATCGTGCGCGACGCGAAGGCGCGGCTGCTCGCCGACGACCTCGTCGCCCTGCGAACCGAGCTCGACGCGTTCGCCCGCACCGAGCAGGAGCGGCACACCGAGCGCGGAGCACTGCAGGAGCAGCTCGACGTCGTGCGGGGCCGCATCGCGCATCTCGAAGCCGAACAGCGTTCGGAAGCCGTCGACGAGGCGCGGCGCGTCGCCCACGGCCTAGAGCGTGTTCAGGAGCGCCTCCGGTCGCTCTACGCCCTCGCCGGGCAGCGCCTGTCGCTGCTGGCGGAACCGGAGCAGAGCGACATCGTCGAGGGCGCGACGGTGACCCAGGCGGCGATCGACGAGGCTCGAGCCGAGATCGACGACATCGCCGCGGGCCTCGGCGACGCGCAGGACGCCGCCGAATCGGCGGGGCGCGACGTCATCCGTGCCCGCGCCGAGCTCGACGCTCTCGATGTCGACATCGCCGAGCAGAGCTCACTCGTCTCGGCGCACGACATGAAGATCACCGCGATGCGCGGAACGGCCGAAGCAGCGGATTCCGCCCTGACAGCGGTGCGCACTGCGGTCGACCGCCAGCAGAAAGCGCTCGATGCGGCACTGACCCGACGTGCCGAGGCCGAGGCGGAACTCGACGAGATCGACGTCGGCTCGGCGCCGCAGAGCGCCGTCGACGAGAACACCGCCGCCTACGAGCGCGCTCAGCGCACCGCCGGCGACCTCGAGACCGAGGTCTCGGAGCTGCGCGACAGACTGCACGCCGCCGAGCGCGAGGGCGAGGCCCTCAGCGCGCAGGCCGCGGCCCTCTCCCGTGCGCTCGACGTGCGCAATGCGGCGTCGGAGCTCCTCGCCGAAGGCGCTGCCGGGCTTGTCGGCCTCGTGGGGGACGCGGTGCAGGTGACGCCGGGATACGAGGCCGCGATCGCCGCCGTGCTCGGCCCCCTCGCCGAGGGTGTTCTCGCCCAGGACCGCGGCGCCGCTTTCGACCTCGCGTCGACCCTGCGCGGTCGTGATCTCGGTGTCGTGGACATCGTCATCGCCGACGTCCGGGTCGGCGGCAGCGACCTGCCGGAGATCCCCGGCGCGCGTCCCGCTCACGAGGTGGTGACGGCGCCGGCCGGCATTCAGGACATGCTCGCGCGTGTGCTGATCGCGGACGACCTCGACGCCGTGCGCGCCGTCGCCGACACTCTCGACGCGCAGCCCGCCGCGCCGCTGACGGTGGTCACGCGAGACGGCGAGGTCTTCACCGGACCGACGGTGCGTGCCGGCTCCGGTCAGGGGCGATCGCGCCTCGAGCTCGCCGCTGAACGCGACGGCGCCGCGGATCGACGAGCCGAGATCCTGGTCGTCGCCGACTCGCTGCGCGAGGCGCTCGGCGAACGATCCGCACAGCTCGATCGCGCCCGCGCCGAGACGAAGGCGAGCCTGTCCGCGCTCCGCGAGCACGACGCCGCGCTCGCGGCCCACGCCGAGCGCGTCAATCGCGCGAC
>NZ_DEPK01000167.1:6300-11774 GCF_002358725.1 Microbacterium sp. UBA3394 | reverse complement strand
CCGAAGCGCCCGAGACCGATCACGAGGACGGGTGCGTCGCCGCGGATGCGCTCAACCAACGATGGGCCTTTCGACGGGCAGCGAGTACAGCTGCGATCGGGATGTCGCGGCCACGGCCGCGGCGAGTGTCACTGTACCAATGCGCCCCATGAAGATCGTCGCGGCCATGACGTAGACGGCGGGGTCGGGCAGGGACTGCGTGAGGCCGGTGGACAGCCCGACGGTGCCGAAGGCGGAGATCACATCGAACAGCACGTGCGCGACGGGGGCGTGGGTGATCTGCGCGATCACGATGGTCGACAGCGCCACGATGGTCGATCCCCACGCGACGACCGAAAGCGCCACACGCTGCACGTCGCTCGGGATGCGGCGGCTGAAGACCTCCACGGTGGTGCGGCCCTTGGCCTCCGACCAGACGGCCAGGGCGAGCACGGCGAGCGTCGTCACCTTGATGCCGCCCGCGGTGGACGCCGAGCCGCCGCCGACGAACATGAGCATGGATCCCACGACCTGCGACGACCCGTAGAGCTCGCCGATGTCGATGACGGAGAACCCGCCCGATCTCGTCATCGCGGACAGGAAGAAGGCCTGGAAGGTGGTGTCCCACGCGTCCATCGAGCCGAACGTGCCGGGGTTGTCGTACTCCAGCGCGAGGAACGCGATGGCACCGGCGACGAACAGCAGCGTGGTGGTGATGAGGGTGAGCTTGGTGTGCAGCGACCACCGCCCCACGTGCCACACGTGCCGGGAGAGCGTGTAGATGACGGGGAAGCCGATGCTGCCGAGGAAGACGCTGGTCATCAGCACGGTGAGCAGGAAGTAGTCGTCGGCGAAGGGCTCGAGGCCGCCGACGTTCGGGGTGAAGCCGGTGTTCGTGAATGACATCGCCGCGTAGTACGGCGCCTCCCAGAGCGCCATGAGCGGGTCGACCTCGGCCATGACGAGCGCGGGGTACAGCAGCACCGCGACGATCGCCTCGATGACCAGCGTCGACAGCGCCACGGTGCGAAGCAGCTGGCCCACTTCGCCGAGCCGCACCGTCTGGCCCTCGTTGACCGGTCCACCGTGAGCGCGCATGGGGTTGGTGTCGCCCGCGGCGATCAGCTTGGCACGCAGACCCAGTCGCTTCGAGATCACGAGACCCAGGATGGAGGCGAGCGTCAGCACGCCCATCCCGCCGATGTTGACGCCGAGGAAGATCACCACGTTGCCGAAGGGCGACCAGTGGGTGGCCATGTCGACGGTGACCAGCCCCGTCACGCAGATCGTCGACACCGCCGTGAACAGGGCGTCGGCCAGCGGCGTCGCGCGGCCGCTGGCCGAAGCGATCGGGAGCGAAAGCAGGCTCGTGAAGATCAGGATGAGCGTGCCGAAGACGAGGATGGCGAAGCGCGAGGGCGACGAGGTGGCGAAGTCGCGGCCGAACTCCCCGACCTGACGCAGGCGGTGACGCCACCCCGCCGACGGTGCGCGGCGTTGCGGCGCAGCCGGTCGGCTCGTCGCCATGCACCGCCCCCTCGTCTGTGTCGTCTTCTCCGAGCGAAAGTCGACCTCATGGTACTCCGGTGCGCGTCCGGCTAACCTAACCACATGGCGGACATCTTCGACGTGATCGCAGACGGAACGCGTCGCGACATCCTCCGACTGCTCCTCGATCGCGCATCCTCCGGCCAGGACGGCACGAGCGTTTCGAACATCGTGGGCGAGCTCGGCGTGAGTCAGCCGACGGTGTCGAAGCACCTGAAGGTGCTGCGCGAGGCGCACCTGGTGTCGGTGCGGGAGGAGGGGCAGCACCGCTACTACAGCCTCTCCGCGGAACCGCTCGACGAGGTCGACGACTGGCTCGTGCCCTTCTTCACGCACAGCGACGACCTGCAGGCGGTCGCCTCCGGGGCCCTGCCGGATTCCGCCGCCCACGCCGCGGAGGTCGTGGGGAGGGCCGCCGCATCCGCCAAGCACGTGGTCACGAACGCGTGGCGCCGGCTGCCCGGACGCTGAATCGCGCCGACGCGCTCGAGTCACACGAGTCACACGGGTTTACACGCGTCGCGCGCAGGTCATAGACTCCTCCCAGGATCAGGGAGATCCGACTGGGACGCACGAGAGGGGACATCGTGGCCGAACTTCCCGACGTGCGCTTCCTCACCGTCGCAGAGGTCGCTGAACTGATGCGCGTATCGAAGATGACCGTCTATCGACTGGTGCACTCCGGCGAGCTGCCGGCGGTGCGATTCGGGCGCAGCTACCGGGTGCCGGAGTCGGCCGTGACGGCCGCCATGGAGCGGCCGATCGCCGACGCGGGCTGATCGCTGCCGGCGCGCGCGAGGACCGCGCGCGCATTTGATAAGCTGTTCCGAGGCATTTTTCGCATCTGCCCGTTCCCGGACGCGATCCGACCGTGGATGTGCGTCCAGACTTCGACTTAGTGAGGTTTTCCGTGGGTTCTGTCATCAAGAAGCGCCGCAAGCGCATGGCGAAGAAGAAGCATCGCAAGCTGCTTCGCAAGACTCGTCACCAGCGCCGCAACAAGAAGTAAGCGGCTTCCACACCGAGCGCCTGTCCTCCGGACGGGCGCTTCGTGTTTTCTGACAGAATTGCTGGCGGCCATGACGGCCGTATGCACCATTTCGACCCGAGGCACCATGCAGACCATCACCGTCCACGAGCTCACCGAGCGTGGATCCATCCCCGTCATCGACGTGCGCGAACCGCACGAATACGCCGCCGGCCACGTGCCCGGCGCCGTCAACATCCCCATGTCGGTCTTCGGCGAGCGGCTCGCGGAGCTGCCCGACGGGCCGATGAACATCATCTGCGAACTCGGCGGACGCTCCGCGAGCATCGTGCAGGCGCTCGAACAGCGCGGCTACGACGCGACGAACGTCGAGGGCGGCACGTCGGAGTGGATCGCGGCGGGCTACCCGGTCGAGCGGTGACCCGCCCCCGCAGCGGACTCGGCGGAGGCATCGTCGGCGTCGTCCTCCGGTGAGACGATCGGCACGCCCTGCGTGAAGGTGCTCGCGCGCTGCTGGGCGGCGACGCTGCCGGTGAACAGCCCATCGACGTCGCCGCGCGGGGCCTCGGCCTCGACGTGGCCGGTGTCGGCGGTCATCATGACGCGCTGCACCGGCAGGGCCGTCGGCATCTGGCGCTGTACCCAGTCGACAAGCGCCTCGCGCACGAAGCAGCGCAGATCGAACAGCGTCGGGGCGTCCTGCGCGGTCACGAGCACGCGTACGCGCACGAGCCCGCCGGTCGCCTCGGTGACCTGCAGCACCGACGCGCGGCCGTCCCACAGCTCGGTCTCGGCGAGCACGCGCTCGAGGTGCTCGCGCATCCGCGTGGGAGAAACGCGCCAGTCGAGGTCGAGCTCGATCGATCCGAGCAGCTCGCTGCCCTCGCGCGTCCAGTTCTGGAACGGCGTGGTGGTGAAGTAGGTGCACGGGAGCACCAGACGGCGGTCGTCCCACAGGTCGAGCACGACGTAGCTGAGGGTGATCTCGCCGACCCGCCCCCATTCGCCCTCGACGACGATGACATCGTCGACCCGCAGAGCCTCGCTGAAGACGAGCTGGATGCCGGCGAACATGTTCGCCAGCACGGACTGCGCCGCCAGGCCCGCGACGATCGACGCGATGCCGGCAGAGGCGAGCACGCTCGCGCCGATGGTCTGCACCGCGGGGAAGGTCAGCAGGGCCGCGCCGACCGCGATCACGACGATGATGGCGATGGCCAGCCGCCGGAGGATGAGCGTCTGGGTGCGGATGCGCCGTGCGACGCGATTGTCGGGGATGTCGATGCGGTACTGGCCGATCGCGAGGTCGGTCGCGAAGAGCACGGCGGCGATCATCAGCCAGCTGCCGGCGGCGATCACGAGGATCGTGAAGAGCTGGTTGATGCCCGGCATCCACTCCTCACGCGGCCCCGGGAAGGCGGTCAGGAGCGCGATCCACACGGCGATGACGAGCAGCAGCGCCCGGAACGGGCGTCGCCCCCGCCGGATCATCAGGGTCGACCACGCGCGCCGGCGTCCGGCGGTGCGCACGGCCAGGGCGACCAGGGCGGCGACGACGACGGCGCCGATGAGGGCCGAGACGAGGACGATGGCGAACTGCAACCAGGGATCGAGCATCGGGTACTCCTGCGGATCGGGGGATCGGGACGTGACGCGACGCTGCGAGGGCGTCCAGATTACGGGTGAGACCCCTCAGGCGACGAGCCCTTGACCGCTCCTGCCTAGGATTGTCAGGTGACGACGATCACTCTCATAGGCAAGCCGGAGTGCCATCTGTGCGACGTGGCGCGCGAGGTGGTCGATCTCGTGGTCTCCGAGTCGGGGCGGGATGTCGTGATCGAGGAGCGCTCGATCCTCGACGACGCCGATCTCTACGCGCGATGGTGGGAGAAGATCCCGGTCGTTCTCATCGACGGCGAGTTCCACGCGCACTGGCGCGTGTCGGCCGATCGCCTGCGCGCCGCGCTGACGCCCTGACGATCGGTCAGGGCGCCAGGCGGGTGGGGCCCCGGAAGAGGTAGGTCACCTCGCGGATCGAGTCCTGACCGAGCAGGAGCATCAGCACGCGGGCCAGGCCCATCCCGAACCCGCCGTGGGGCGGAGCGCCGTAGCGGAAGAAATCCAGGTAGAACTCGAGGTGCTCGGGCTCGAGTCCCTTATCCTTCGCCTGCTCGATGAGCACGTCCACGCGGTGTTCGCGCTGTGCGCCCGTGGTGATCTCGACGCCGTTGTAGAGCAGGTCGTAGCTCTTGGTGAGCCCCGTCTCCTCGTCGCGCATGTGGTAGAAGGCGCGGATCTCGGGGTGGTAGTCGGTGATGAACACGAACGGGTGGCCGTAGGTCTCCGCCACGTGCGCGGCGATCTGACGCTCGCCCTCGGGGTCGAGGTCGCCGTCGGTGCGGGGGATCTCGTATCCGCGGGCGGCCACGATCTCGCGTGCCTCCGCGAGCGGGATGCGCGGGAAGGGCACCGTGGGCGCCACGACGTCGAGGTCGAAGAGCTCCTTGATCTCGTCGCCGTGCTTGTCGGCGACGGCCTGGATCGCGGTGGCCAGGAGCTCCTCCTGCATCGCGGCGACGTCTTCCCAGCCGTCGATCCAGCTGATCTCGGCGTCGATCGAGGTGAACTCGGTGGCGTGGCGGCTCGTGAACGAGGGGTCGGCGCGGAAGGCGGGCGCGATCTCGAAGATCTTGCCGAAGCCGGCGACCTGGGCCATCTGCTTGAAGAACTGCGGCGACTGCGCGAGGTAGGCCGTCTTGTCCTCGAAGTAGGGCACCTCGAAGAGCTCGGCGTTGGACTCCGACGCCGACGCCATGAGCTTGGGGGAGTGCACCTCGATGTAGTCGCGCTCGATCCAGTACGAGCGCATCGCGTGCTCGAGGGTGGTCTGCACGCGGAAGACGAGGTTGTTGCGGCGCTGGCGCAGGTCGAGGAAGCGCCAGTCCATGCGCTTGTCGAG
>NZ_DEPK01000167.1:0-5920 GCF_002358725.1 Microbacterium sp. UBA3394 | reverse complement strand
GCGATCTTCACCTCGACGCCGCCGAGCTTGACGCGCTCGTCGTGCTTGAGCGCACCGTGCACCGTGAGGAACGTGCCGTGCGTGAGGGCGGAGATGGTCTCGGTGAGGGCGAGGGCTGCCGCCTGCTCGGCGGT
Source organism: Microbacterium sp. UBA3394 (assembly GCF_002358725.1). Classification (NCBI taxonomy): domain Bacteria; kingdom Bacillati; phylum Actinomycetota; class Actinomycetes; order Micrococcales; family Microbacteriaceae; genus Microbacterium; species Microbacterium sp. UBA3394. The sequence continues at coordinate 5,786 of NZ_DEPK01000167.1, read as the reverse complement.
GGCGTCCTCGCCGATCTCGCGCGTTGCCGGGTTGACCAGCTGCACGGCACCGGACTCATCGCGCAGGATGACGAACTGCACCTTCTTCTGATCGCGGACGGTCTCCACCCATCCCGAGACGGAGACGGAGCCGTCTTCGCGGGCCTGCAGATCTTTGACGAGAACGCGTTCACTCACGATGACCGAGTCTAGACGCCGCGGCCGTCGCGCCCCAGCGGGCTGTCGCGGGCGAATCCCCAGGTGCGCGAGGCCCGGGCGCTCTAGCATCGGAGGGCACCTTCCCGTTTCCGACCGCGAGGCACGATGACCACCACCGACACCGGCCGCTCCTCCTCACGCGTGCGCGCCGTCCTCATCGCCCTGCTCGACGTGGTGCGGGGTGGCCTGATCGGTCTCGCCGAACTCATCCCCGGCGTCTCGGGCGGCACGATCGCCCTCATCACCGGTGTCTACGAGCGGCTGATCGCCTCGGCGGACAGCGTCGTGACCGCGATGAAGCGCCTGCTGCTCGGCCCGGACCGTCGCTCCGGCTTCGTCGACGGCATGCGACGGGTCGACTGGGTGCTCGTGGTCCCCGTCCTCATCGGGATGGCGGCGATGGTGCTCACCCTCGCGGGAACGGTCGAGGCGTTCGTCACCGAGAACGTCGAGGCCTCGCGCGGACTGTTCTTCGGCCTCGTCGCCGCGAGCATCCTCGTGCCCCTCCAGCTGGTGCCCCGCGCGCACCGCACCGCGCGGGCTCGGATCGGCGGCGTCCTGCTCTTCCTCGCCGCCGCAGCCGTGGCGTTCCTGGCCATCGACTTCGCGGGGGGCTCCTTCGACGCCGATCCGCCGCTGATCGCCGTCTTCTTCGCCGCGGCCGTGGCGGTGTGCGCGCTGGTGGTGCCCGGCGTCTCCGGGTCGTTCTTCCTGCTCGCCATCGGCCTGTACTCCCCGACCCTCCGGGCCGTCGACGAGCGCGACCTCGGGTATCTCGCCGTGTTCGCCCTGGGGGCCCTCGTGGGCCTGGTGACGATCGTGCGCGTGATCACGTGGCTGCTGCGTCACCACCGGCGCCTCACCCTCATCGCCATGGCCGGTCTCATGTTCGGATCGCTGCGCGCGCTCTGGCCGTGGCAGGATCTGCCGGCCGGGGAGGACCACGGGATCGGAGCGCTCGCCCTTCCGTATGAGCCGGTGGTGCTGCCGATCGTGCTCGCCGTCGTCGGGGCGGCCGTCGTGCTCGGCCTCGTGGCCGTCGAGCGGCACTTCGCCCGGTCCAGCCGACGCTCAGCCCGTCCATAGCGGGCCCCCACGTAGACTGAAGCGGTGCCTGCCGAACGCCTTCATCTCGTGCGCCATGGGGAGGTCGACAACCCCCGCGGCGTGCTCTACGGACGACTGCCCGGCTACCCGCTGAGCTCCGCCGGGCGCGACATGGCGCGGGCCGCCGCCGAATGGGTGCAGGCGTCGGGGCGCGACGTGACATCCCTCACGTGCTCGCCGCTGGAGCGCACGCAGGAGTCGGCGGAGCCGTTCACCGAGGTCTTCGGCGTCGCTCCCCGCATCGACGAGCGCGTCATCGAGCCGACGAATGTCTTCGAGGGCCGTCGCATGCGGATCGCCCTGATGAACCCGCTGAACTGGCGCCATCTGCGCAAGCCCGCCCTGCCGAGCTGGGGGGAGCCCTACGCCGAGGTGATCGTGCGGATGAACCAGGCGATGACCGATGCCTGGAAGCAGGCGGAGGGCGGCGATGCCGTCATCGTCTCGCACCAGCTGCCGATCTGGGTGACGCACCTCGCGGCCGCGGGCGAATCGTCCCGGCACGACCCGCGGCAGCGCCGCTGCGCGCTGTCGAGTGTGACCTCGTTCGAGATGCGCGACGGCCTGTGGACCGAGATCGGATACGCCGAGCCCGCCCAGACCTCGGGCGCGAGCGACGTGGGGGCGGTATGAGAGACCGCCGTGCCGCGCGCACCGGCCGCGTGGCCGCATCCATCGTCGCCGCCCTGGCGCTCGCGGGGGCGCTGGTGGCCTGTTCGAACGACCCGCTCGCGGAGCAGTACCGCGCGGGCGACAACAAGGGCTTCATAGCCGCGGACGGACTGCGCGTCGTCGAGATCCCGGTCGCGGAGCGCGGCGAGCCGGTGACGTTCTCGGGTGAGCTCGACACCGGTGCCACGATCACCGACGCCGATGTCGCCGGCGACGTCGTGGTCGTGAACTTCTGGTACGCCGCGTGCGGTCCGTGTCGCGCGGAGGCCCCCGCACTGGAAGAGGCTCACGGCGCCTTCGACGGCGAAGAGGTCACCTTCCTCGGGATCAACACCACCGACTCCGCCGGCACCGCGCTCGCCTTCGCCGAGACCTACGGGGTGACCTACCCGAGCGTGCTGGCGTCGGTGACCCCGGAGGTCAAGCTCGCCTTCGCCGAGAAGACGCCGATCAGCGCGACGCCGACGACCCTCGTGCTCGACGCCGAGGGGCGGGTGGCCGCGCGCATCATCGGCCAGCTGCAGGACGCGTCGGTGCTCGAGACCCTCGTGAGCGACGCGCTCGCGGAGACGTCGTGACCGAACTCGTCTTCGGCGGCGCGATGTGGCTCGCCGTGCCGGTAGCGGTGCTCGCCGGCCTGGTGTCGTTCCTCTCGCCGTGCGTGCTGCCGCTCGTGCCCGGCTACCTGGGGTTCATCGGCGGAGCCGCCGCCCCGCGTCGCGTCGCGCCCGCGTCAACACGACAGGAGATCTCCGCCTCGAGCGCCGCTCCTGCCGCGCCGAGCGGCGGGAGCGGGTCGAATTCTCCTGTCGAGTTCACGCCGCGCGGTCGGCTGGTGCTGGGCGTCGTGCTCTTCATCGCCGGCTTCACGGTGGTGTTCATGGCGGTGACGATCCTCGGCGGCACGCTCGGGCGGTTCTTCCTGCAGTACGCCGATCCGATCACCCGCGTGCTGGGCGTGGTCGTGATCCTCCTCGGCCTCGTCTTCATCGGCGTCTTCGGGTTCGCCCAGCGCACGGTCCACCCGCACGTGCGGGGCAATCTCGGGCTCATCGGCGCCCCCCTGCTGGGCCTCGCGATGGGCGTCGGCTGGACGCCGTGCATCGGCCCGACCCTCGCGGCGATCATCTCCGTCTCGTGGAACCTCGGCGACCCGGTTCGCGCCGGCATCCTGGGCCTGGCCTACTCGCTCGGGCTCGGGCTCCCCTTCCTCCTCCTCGCCCTCGGGTTCGGATGGGCGACGCGGTCGGTGGCGTTCCTGCGCCGCCACATCCGCGCCGTCAACATCGTCGGCGGTGCGCTCCTGGTCGCCCTCGGCGTGCTGATGGTCTCCGGCGTGTGGACGCTTCTCATGACCGGCCTGCAGGGGGTGCTCCTCGATGTCCCGCTCCCGCTCTGAACCCGCCGCCGAACAGGCGACGCTGCGTCCCGACGACCACGCCGATGCGCCGAGCGGCGGCTCGGACCCGGTGCAGCCGGCCCTCGGCCCGGTCGGATGGATGCGCTGGGGCTGGCGTCAGCTGACCTCGATGCGCACCGCGCTGGTGCTGCTGCTCCTCCTTGCGATCGCGGCCGTCCCCGGCTCCCTCGTGCCGCAGCGCAGCGCGGATCCGAACGGCGTCACGCAGTACTACGCCGACAATCCCGACCTCGCGCCGATCCTCGACAACCTGAGCATGTTCGACGTCTACACGTCGCCCTGGTTCTCGGCGATCTACATCCTGCTGTTCATCTCCCTCATCGGATGCGTGATCCCGCGCACCCGGCACCACGCGAAGGCGCTCCGGGCCAAGCCGCCGCGCACGCCCGCCCGGCTGTCGCGCCTCGACGACCATCGCACCGCATCCGTGCCCGTCCCGGCGGGCGCGGACACCGCCGCGGCGGCCGACGAAGCCGTCTCGCTCGCCGAGGCGCAGCTGCGGCGCTCGGGCTATCGCGTCGAGCGCTACGACGCGCGGGGGCGCCTGTCGGTGTCGGCCGAGCGCGGCTACGCCCGCGAGACCGGCAACCTCGTCTTCCACGGTGCGCTCGTCGGCGTGCTGATCGCCGTGGGGGTCGGCGGCGGATTCACCTACACCGGCCAGAGCGTCATCGTCGAAGACGACACGTTCGTCAACACCATGCTCGACTACGCCTCCTTCAACCCGGGGCGTTTCGTCGACACCGACGGTCTGTCGCCCTATGCGCTCACGCTCGACGAGTTCGAGGTGACCTACGAGCCGGCAGGGTCCACGGCCGCCGGTCAGGCGGGGGATTTCTCGGCGAACCTCACGGTCCGGAACGGCGATGACACATCCACGGAGTCGGTGCGCGTGAACCATCCCGTCGACATCGACGGCGATCGCGTCTACCTGATGGGCAACGGTTACGCCCCGACGATCACGGTGCGCGACGCCGACGGCGAGATCGTCTTCTCCGAGTCCGTTCCCTTCCTGCCGCAGGACACCAACATGACCTCGCTCGGCGTGATCAAGGTGCCCGATGGACTGCCCGATCAGATGGGCATGACCGCGTTCTTCTATCCGACGCAGTTCGAGCTGCCCTCCGGCGCCTTCACCTCCGCGTATCCCGCCCTGGTGAATCCCGTCATGACGATCAACGTCTACGCCGGCGACCTCGGCATCGACGACGGCACGCCTCGGTCGGTGTACACGCTCGACCCGACCGACATGACCCAGCTCGCCGGGCGCGGCGTCGACGAGCCGGCGCTCGAGCTCGCTCCCGGCGACACCGCGCAGCTGCCGGACGGCCTCGGCACGGTCACGTTCGAGAACGAGTCGCCCGCCGGGGCAGAGGGCTACGAGGAATCGGTCAAGCGCTTCGTCTCACTCTCCATCCACCGTGACGTCGGCGCGCCGTGGGTGCTCGCGTTCGCCGTGCTCGCCACCCTCGGTCTGCTCGCCGGACTGTTCGTGCCGCGCCGCCGCATGTGGGTCACCGCGACCGCCCGCGACGGGTCCGTCGATCTCGAGTACGCGGGCCTCGCCCGCGGCGAGGACCCGACCCTCGCCGCCGCCGTCGACAAGCTCGCCGCGTCGCACGAGGCCGCGGTGCGCGAGCGGGTGTCCGCCGAGCGGACGGACGCGGCCGCATCCACCCCCGACACGCCGAAAGTAGACTGACGCCATGACCGACACCCTCTCGCTCGACGACGTCTCGGTGCTGCTGGTCTGGACCGCCATCGCGGTGTACGCCCTCGCGTTCGTCGCCTACGCGATCGATCTCGCCCGACGCTCCGCGCTCGCCGTGGAGGCGAAGGATGCGCGCGCACGCGACCGCGAGCTCGTCGCCGCGGGCGGGGAGAGCATCACCGATGTCACCGCGCGGGAGCGCCGTGCCGGGGCGGAGATCGCGTCAGCGCCGGGCGCGCGCCCGCGCCTTTTGTGGGCGCGCATCGGAACCTCGCTGACGGTGCTGGCGTTCCTGTTCCACCTGGGCGCGACGGTGCTGCGCGGAATCGCGGCCGAGCGCGTGCCGTGGTCGAACATGTACGAGTTCGCCATGACGGGCCTGCTGCTGGTCGTGGCGGTGTACCTCGGCGTGCTCTTCCGGTACGACCTGCGCTTCCTCGGCACCTTCATCACCGGCCTCGTGGTCGTGCTGCTCGGGGGAGCGACGCTGTCGTTCTACGTCGAGGTGGTTCCGCTCATGGATCCCCTCAAGTCGGTGTGGCTCGTCATCCACGTGTTCGTCGCCTCGCTCGGCACCGCCCTGTTCGCGCTGGCCTTCGGTCTGTCGGTCGCGCAGCTGCTGCAGGCCCGCCGCGAGCGCAAGGTCGCCGAAGCGGCCGACGGCGCCGTCGTGCGCAC
>NZ_DEPK01000255.1:0-14323 GCF_002358725.1 Microbacterium sp. UBA3394 | reverse complement strand
CCTCGGCGACATCGCGAGCCATGCAGGTGAGGCGTTCGTGGACACCGTGGATGATCACGGCCGGCCCTGTCACCTGCAGTTCGGCCATGCCGTCGTCGAGGTCGTGTACCCGCACCGAGCGAGTTGCGGCCGCTGCCGCGTGGCGCTCGCGGATCGTCTCGTTGAGGAACCACTGCGCTCGTCGCTTCGCGATCGGCCGAAGGCGTGACGCGGATTCGGCTTCGGCGTATCCGAGCACGCTGTTCTCGTACTCGGATACGAGTTCGGGCTGCTCGATGCGGTCGCCCGCGTCGACGATGACGCGCGCGTGTGCGAGCGAGATGCGGCCGGCTCCGAGTGAGCGCACCGTCTCGGGGAACATCTCGACCATCCGTTCTGCCTCGCCGATCTGACGTTGCACGGTGCGGTCGGAAACCCGGAGGGCGGTCGCGAATTCAGCGGCGACGGAGCGCCGAGGGAGGTCGGCGGTGGACATGTTCTCTTCTGCGGCCGCCCACGCGTCTGCGATCTCGCCCGCGTGTGCGAGAGCACGGGCCTCGCGCGCCTGGAGCTGGGCGATCTGACGCCGGATCTCGACGACCTCGGTGACCACCGGCGCCAGTCGCGCGGCGGCGATCTGGTCGGGTGCGGTGGCTGTTCCGGTCATGACGACATCGTCCCACCGACCTCGGACATTGCTTCGAAAGTTCCGGTAGCGCGGTCGCGCGGCTGTCTGCCGCTCCGCCTCACACCTCCGGCAGCTCCGCGAGGGCCACGACGGTCGCGTCGGCATCGCGGATCTCCATCCGCACCGCGTCGTCACGCAGCACCGCGGCGTTCAGGCGGCAGTGGATCGCCACCTCCGATCCCAGCATCTGGCCCGCGGAGAACTCGGCGCCATCGGCACCGACGAACACGACCGAGTAAGTCTCGCCGACGGCGAGTCCGGTCGCGTCGAGCACCGCCTCGGTGCCCCACGTGTGGGCGACGAGGTCGGCGTCGACGTCGATTCCCGCGATCTCGTCGCGCACGTCGATCTGTTCGAGGGCTCCGAGGGTTCCGGGCGGGCCCGACGGAGAAACCGACAGCAGCGCCGGGGTTCCCACGCCGAGTGCGATGCCGACCACCAGGCAGGCTGCGGCCACGAGCGGTGTGACCCACCGGCGACGGCGCGCCGTCGCCGCCGGTGTCGCCCGCGCCGGTGCGACGACAGGACCGATTGCGGGCGTTCCGTCCGGTTCGTCGACCCCGTCTCGCGCCGTCGGGATCTGCCCGAGCACGCGGTCACGCAGCGCGCCGGTGGCGCCCGGGTCGTCCCACGTCGTCTCGGCCGCGCGCAAGCGATCCGTCACCGCGCGCAGGTCGTCGATCTCGGCATCGATCCACGGATGCCGCTGACGCAGCCGGTCGAGCTCGTCGCGTTCGACCGGGGTGAGGTCGCCGGTGGCGGCGGCGGCGATGAGCTGTTCGAGACGTTCATCGGGAGTGGGCATCGGGGTCCTCCGATCCTTCGAGGTATCCGCGCATCGACCGCAGCGCGTGATAGGCGCGGGCGCGCCAGGTGGCGACGGGAACGCCCGTCGCATCCGAGAGCTCCTGATACGTGCGTCCCTGCACGTGTACGGCGAGGATGACCTCGCGGTGTGCGTCGCTGAGCCGTGCCAGGCCCTCGGCGATCCGCAGCCGTTCGAGGGGATCGGTCGTGGTCGCCGAGCGAGCTTCGAGTTCGTCGTCGCCGCCGATGCGCGGCAGGCGTGAGCGCGCGCGCAGGGCATCGGCGATGACGTTGCGGGCGATCGCGAACAGCCAGGTGCGCTCGGAGGCGCGGTCGCCGTCGAACCGTTCGCGCGATCGCCACGCCCGCAGGAAGGTCTCCTGCACGCAGTCCTCCGCCAGCGGCCGGTCGCGCAGGGCGTTCACCGCGAAGCCGAGGAGTGCCGACCCGTGCGCGTCGAACGCGCGCGTCGTATCGAAGCCCGTGTCGGCCGGCTCGCGCGGCGGTTCACCGTCGCCCGCGTGTGGCATACGGCGTCCCCCCGGTCGTCGAGCGGCTGGCATCGCCGCACCTCCTCCCACGCTAGGCGGTTCCCACGTCTGTCGAGGGATGTACGCGCCTGCGCGTCGGCGCGTTCATCCGGCACCCGGATTTCTTGACCCGATGAACGCTCGCGGCCTCGCCGACGTAGACCCCGGCAACGGATGCGTCCGGCGTCCCGTCGAAAGGTGCAGTTCATAATGAAGAGAACGTCCACCCGCACGATCACCCTCGGAATGGCGGCAGCCGTCGGCCTGGTGCTGGTTGCACCGGCTGCGCACGCCGAGACCGAAGTCGAGGAACCGGAGTCGTTCACGAGCGCCTTCACGGTGATGGCGACGCCGGATCAGGTCGTCGACAGCGACGGTGAGCCCGCACCGGGCGAGCCGGGCGCCGCCGGAACGTTCACGTTCCGCATCAACTCCGACGAAGAGATCATCTGCTACGACATCGAGCTGACGGGTGTCACCGGCGACTATGAGAGTGCGGCGAAGACCTCGACGCACATGCACGAGGCAGCCGAGGGCGAGTCGGGTCCGCCCCGCATCGCATTCCCGAACCCCGAGCCCGTCGGCGACGGCCCCCGCACGAGCAGCGGATGCCTGCAGGGACCGTTCACGACCGGCATCGAGGTCGACGGCGTCGATACGGGTGAGGGCTTCTCGCTCGCCGAGATCGAGGCGAACCCCGCCGGCTTCACCGGTGACTCGCACACGGTCGACTACGTGCCCGGTGTGGTGCGCGGCCAGCTCACCGAAGTTCCCGTCGGCGGTGTGGACACCGGCGCCGGCGGAATGGCGAACAGTGACAACGGCATGACGGTCGGCATCGCCGCCGTAGGCGGACTGGGCCTGCTGGCTGCCGCCGGGTTCGCTGTTCACGCTCGACACCGCGCGACCGCTCGCCGGTGATCGAGCGCACCCCGCGCTGCGCCGCCGCTCTGGGGAAGCGGCGGCGCGGTGCGCGGGTGTCGTGCTGATCGGGATGCTGGCGCTCACCGGATGCGGTCAGCCCGCGTCGGAGCAGCCGGCCGCGCGCGAGACCCGCGCCTTGCCGGCGCCGGCCACGCCCGGCACTCCGGGGACCGCGCAGACGCCGTCTCCCGACGTCACGCCGCTCGCGCGCGGTGGGGAGCCGGTGCGGGTGGCGATTCCCTCCATCGAGATAGAGGCGCCGCTGATCGACCTGGGCATCGGCGACGCCGGGGTGATGGAGGTGCCTGCCGACTACGACGACGTGGGATGGTTCACCGGCGGCGGTCGCCCGGGCGGATACGGTCCCACGGTGATCGCCGCCCACGTGGACTCTCCGACGGGGCCGGCGGCATTCATCCGTCTGCGGGAGCTCGCACCGGGCGACGAGGTCGAGGTGACGGACGAGACGGGTGTCGCGCATCGGTACACGGTGACGGAGGTGGCCGACTATCCGAAGGCGGACTTCCCGACCGCGCGGGTGTTCGGTGCGACCGCGACCGACGAGCTGCGGCTGATCACGTGCGGGGGAGTGTTCGATCCGGCCGCAGCGTCGTACGAGGACAACCGCGTGGTGTTCGCGGAACGCTCGGGCTGAAGTCGACGCGGACCGGCTATAGCTCGACGCGTGCCCGTACCCGTTCGTGCGTGGCCGCGGTGAACGACACCAGCCGAATCTCCTCCAGGCCGGTATCGGCGCGAGAGATGGTCTCGACGGCGGCGTCGATGGCGTCGTCCAGCGGCCACGCATAGATGCCGGCGCTGATCAGCGGGAAGGCGATGCTCGTCGCGCCGAGTTCGTCGGCGACCTCGAGGGATCGTCGATAGCAGGACTCCAGAAGGCGCCGGTCGCGCTCGCCGGCGGCGTGGTTTGGTCCGACGGTATGGATGACCCATCGCGCAGGAAGGTCCCCGGCGGTCGTCCATCCCGCATCCCCGGTGTCGAGCCCGTGTGGGAAGCGGGCGATGCAGTCGTCGAGGATCGCCCGACCGCCGGCGCGGTGGATCGCACCGTCGACGCCGCCGCCTCCGCGCATGGCGCGGTTGGCGGCGTTCACGATCGCGTCCACCCGCTGCGCGGTGATGTCGCCGTGGCGAGTGGTGATGAGGGTCATGTCGTCATGGTGCCTCGCGTCGCAGTCGTTCAGAACCCCTTGCTTTCGACAGATGCGGCGGGGTGAAGGCGAGAATGGAGGGATGGATTCGCCCGCCGCCTTCATCGACCGCACACTGCGGGCCGAGGCCACGGAATGGCGCACGTGGGCCGACGGTGACGCGTCGGTCGGCGGGCTGCGCGTCTACGGCGCGTCGGTTGGGGCGGTGCGCGGCACCGTGCGCGACGCGCTCCGCCGATACGGCGACCTGCAGCATGATGAGGTCACTGCCGTCGCGTCGGAACTGTGGTCGGTGCCTGTTCTCGAGCGGCGGCTGGCGGCGATCGTGCTGCTGCAGCGATACGTCGAGTCGCTCACCGGCAACGACCTCACCCGCATCGAGGGGTTCCTTCGGGATGCGCGCGTCGCCGACCTCATCGAGCCGCTCACGGTCGATGTGGTGCGTCCGCTGCTCGCTCGGCTTCGGGGCGCCGAGTCCGATCGCGCCAGACGGATCGTGGCGCGATGGGCGTCATCCGATGCGGAGAGCCTCCGAACCGCCGCCGCTCTGCTGTAGCGCAGAAGCACGTCGTGATCCTCGAGGGGACGCGGCATGCCCCGCCAAGCGGCGGACGCCGCTGGAACAGCGAACGCCGCTGTCAGATCAGCCCCACCATGCTGTACGCCGCCACGAAGGCGACCGCCACGACCGCCGTGCCGCCGACGGCGACCACGATGGGGAGGGCTCCACGGATCCGACCCCACAGCATCACCCCGAGCAACACCACTCCGATGATCCCGATGACGATCCAGTACACCGGGCTCGTCGTCTCGCCGACCACCGTGAGCCCATAGGCGGCCTCGCCGATTCCCACCCCCGCGAGCGCGGCCGTACCGAGCACGGCGCGCACCCCGCGCACCCGCAGCCAGCACGCGGCGACGCCGACGAACGGCCCGACGATGACGCCGATCACCGAGAACATCAGCGGGTCATACGCGTAGCCGCGCATCGTCGACACGATCGCTTACCCGACGGTGAGCAGCACGAAGCTCGCCGCCCCGAGCCCGGCGGACAGCCACCAGGGCACTCGAGCCCCGTAGACCAGCGCGGCGGTTATGACGGTCCAGCCGCTCGCCGAGTTCGCGAACGACACGAACCACTCGGGCAGGAACGCCTGCGCGAATGCCGTCGCGCCGCCGAGCACCAGGCTCGCCGCGAGCACCGCGGCTGAGGCGAGCGCCACGCTCGTCATCGATCTTGTCCGCGCCTGCGCGGTCGCCGCTTGCGCCACTCGGACACTCTATGTGCCCGAGGTGACAGGCCACCGACCGTCGGTCGTCTCATCCGGCCGACCCGCTCGCCACCGACCGCGATGACGCCATCAACCGTCTCGTTCCGTCGCTGGTCGAGTCAGCCCAGACGTTCGAGGGGGTTGACCGCGAGCTTGCCAATGAGGCCGCCATCGACGAGTCGCTTCGCGGCCGTATCGGGCTTACGTGACGCCTGGTCGCTCACGCATGAGCCGAACTCGGCGGCGAGCGTTCCTCGCGGGTAGGCAACGAGCACTTCGCGCCGGAAGTCTTCCGGCAGAGCATCCGGCCTCGCGCCGGAGATGTCCAGACCCGTGGCGATCTCGAGCAGGTGGCCCTCCGCGTCCAACGCCGGGTCGACCCTCGGCCAGTTGTGGCGCACGATCACCTCGAGCACCCGATTGCGCCGGTGCGCCGGCCAGCCTGCTCCCGCGGTGAGCGCGACACCGACGTGCCCGCCGGCGTGCTCGTAGGAGATTGTGTGGTTATCGAACTCCGTCACGATGCCGATGTCGTGCAGCACGGCAGACACATACAGCAGCTCGTGATCGATGTCGGTGATTCCGTCGACCCGCGCGAAAGCTTCGGCCCAGAGCCACGAGCGCAGCGCGTGAGCGGTGATCGCGGGGGATTGGTACTGGGTGGCGAGCTCGAGGGCACCCCGGGCAGCAGGGGTGTCGGGCACAGGGAAGTCTGCGATGCGCATGCATACATCCTGTGGGCGGATGACGACCTCCGACACGGGCCGGTGCGACAGCGACCGTCCGAGAACAGCCATCCCTCCATGCGTTGAAGAACGATTGATACCTGCCTCTTGCAATGAAAAGCGTTTGGTGCAAACCTAAATTAGGCACCGCCGAACAACGGGTCGGAGCATCGGTGCACCGCAAGATCCCTCAACGAGGAGGTTCACAGATGTATTGCACTTCGTCGATCCCGCAGCGCGCTGGGCGCGACTCGGGGCAAGTCGCACGGGTACGCCGCCGCGTGCTTGGTGCGACGGTAGCGTTCGGGGCGGCCATCGGGCTCGTTGCCTGCGGCGCGACAGCGCCCGGAACCACGTCCGCTGGAGACGGCCCGCAGGAAACGGTGCAGCTGACGCTCGGCACTCTGAACGCCGCGCCGCAACTCACCCCGCTCTTCGCCGCGGTATCGGAAGGCTACTTCGCAGAAGAAGGACTGCAAGTAGAACTTCTTGCCATCTCGGGCGGCACATCGGCCCTCTCCGCCGCGCTCGCGAACGACTCGGTCGACATCGCCATCCTGTCGGCGCCGGACACCGCTCTGTTCAACGCCCAAGGCGCTATCGACGCGAGGGCATTCGGGCAGCTCTCCAATGGCACATACGACTTCGTTGTCACGGATGACGTCGACAGCGCGGACGATCTTCGAGGTGGATCGGTCGGGGTTTCGTCGATTCCCGGCATCGACTACCTGATGCTGCGGACGTTCCTTGACGACTTCGGCGTGGACGAGAGCGAGGTCACGGTACTCTCCCTCGGTGGGTCGGCGAACCGCGTGGCAGGAATCGCCGCCGGTCAGGTCTCTGCGATCGCGTCGCCGATCGGCCAGCGGTCGACCATCGAGCAGGTCGGAGGTCTGAAGGTCCTCGAAGTCGACAATCAGCCCTGGGTGCCTACGGCGCTCTACGTTGCTGAGCAGGAGTGGTTCGAAGGCGACGATGTCGAAGTTCTCGAGCGGTTCATCGACGCCATGAACGCGACGACGACCTGGCTACGCGAGAATCCAGACGAGGCCGTGAGGATCTGCGTCGAGGAAAACGGATTCGACCAGGAAAGCTGCGAGAACGATGTTGCCGGACTGCTCGGCGAGACCGGCGGACCGTACACGTGGTCGCAGACCCAAGAGATCGACATGGAGGGAATGCAGGTCTCGATCGATATCCAGGCGCCCGTAGTGCCCGAGGTCGGCGATCTCACCCTTGAAGATATTGCGACGGACGAGGTGACGGGCCGGTGAGCGCCCCGGGTGCAACGAGCGCCGCGCTAGCGCGGCGGCCCGAATCGGCGCCGCGGAGTGCCGGACAACAGAAGGCGGCAGCCGTACGGGTCGGCTCACGAGCAAGACGAACGCGAGGGCGTGCGGTCCTGCTCGGTGCCATCTCGATCGGCGCCGTGCTGTCGCTTTGGCAATTGGCAAGTACGTTCGCGTGGGTGAATCCACTCTTTCTGCCGACACCCGCGATGGTCGCCGCGGAGCTGTGGGAGCTGTTCACCACGCCAGGTTCCCGCATCTGGAACGACCTCGCCGTCTCCGGCATCGAGTTCGTGCTCGGGCTGAGCATCGCGATCGTGATCGGCGGCGTACTCGGCGTCCTGATGGGCTGGTTCCTCACGATCGACGGGCTGCTGAGACCACTCGTCGTCGCGGTCAACTCGACTCCTATGGTGGCGATAATCCCCCTGATCATCCTGATCTTCGGTGTTGACATCCTGCCCAAGGTGATCATCGTTGTCATCGGGTGCTCGATCACGATCATCCTCAACACCGCGGCAGGTGTCGTGAACGTCGATCAGAGCCTTCTTCAGGTCGCACGAAGCATGAATGCGACCACGGGCCAACTGATCCGCACGGTGGTCACACCCTCACTGATCCCGTATTTCATGGTTGGAGTGCGGATCTCGGTCGGCACGGCCCTCATCGGTATCGTCACGGCTGAGTTCCTGGCGTCGCGAGCCGGCCTCGGCAACCTGCTGATCACCGCCAGCAACTCGTTCGACATGCCTCTTGTCTACGCGACGGTGCTCATCCTCACCTTCGTCGGCATCACTCTCACGCAGCTCGCTGCTTTGCTGGAACGGAGGATTCAACGATGGAAGGCATGACCCAGTCGCCCGCCGTCGCCACGACCCAGACGGAACCGGACGCGCTCGACGCGCGGGATGTGAGCGTGACGTTCACCTCCCACAGCCGGTCACTGGTCGCCCTGGAGGGTGTCGACCTTCGCATGAGGCGCGGTGAGTTCGTCTGCATCGTCGGCCCCAGCGGTTCGGGCAAGAGCACCTTCCTCATGGCGGTGGATGGACTTATACCGACCTCGGGCGGAGTGATCAAGATCAACGGCAACGTGACGACAACCCCCGGTCGGGATCGCGCGGTCGTGTTCCAAGAGGCCAGCCTCTTTCCGTGGCGGACGGTGCTGAACAACGTCGCGTACGCCCTCGAGCTAGCCGGGGTCGCCGCCGCGGAACGACACCACACCGCACGCGAACTGATCAAGCTTGCCGGGCTGGAGGGGTTCGAAAGCAGCTATCCGAGTCAACTCTCCGGCGGGATGAAGCAGCGCGTCAACATCGCCCGTGCGCTTGCCGCCGATCCTGAACTCCTCTTGCTCGACGAGCCGTTCGCGGCGCTCGACGCTCAAACCAGGGAGTCGATGCAGAGCGAGTTGCTAAGGATCTGGGACGAGCGACGCAAGACTGCCCTCTTCGTCACTCATCAAATCGACGAGGCGGTCTTTCTCGCCGATCGCGTGGTGGCATTCGGGGCCAGACCAGCGAAGGTGGTGCAGGAGTGGACCATTCCCTTCGCGCGGCCTCGGTCGATCGAGCTCAAGCAGAGCCCTGAGGCTCACGCTATCGAGCGACAGATCTGGCAGGTCGTGCACCGCGAGGGCTCGCGAGTTTCAGAGAAGTAATCGCCCGATCCGGCGACCGAACACGTGCCGTCGGTTTGAGCATCGCCCGGCGACGCAGTATGCGCCGCCATGAAGGAATGGAGTGGTGCGGATGCGCGCCTTCGTAACACAGACGTACCTGTCCGTCGATGGGGATATTGAGAACTGGCAGTCCTGGATCCCGGAGCACCATGGCGGTGTGCCGGCCGTGCGCCTCGGGTTGCACAATCAAATGGGCGCCGATGCGATGCTCATCTCGGAGGAGGCCTACCCGCGGTTCAAGGGGATGTGGAGTCGGTTCGACGGGCAGGGAGTGTACGCGAACACCATCAACGACCTGAAGAAGTACGTCGTGTCGGACACCCTCGAGGACCCCGGCTGGCGCAATGTCGAGGTAGTCCCGCGCAGCATCGACCGACTCACCGAGATCAAGCACGAGCCCGGTCGCAATGTCGTGCAGCGCGGCTACGACGGACTGACGCGGATGCTCATTGAGCACGGCCTACTTGACGAGTTGCAGGTTTGGTTGTTTCCGATCCTGCACGGCGGGTCCCAGCCCGAAGACCTCATTTTCAGTCCCATGCCGCAAACCCCGCTCATATTGCGAAACACCCAGGTGTTCGATACGGGGCTCGTGATCCTGCAATATCGGCCTTCTACGGCGAAGTACCACCCCGAGGACTTCGATGACCGGCGCGAACTCGTGAACAGATACGGCAGGGATGGACGATGACCGGGGGCGAATCAGTAGTGACCCGTGAGCCGGTGTCGCACCGCCGCCGGCAGAGCGAGAGCCTGGTGTTCGTCGGCAACTGGGGTGATCACCTCCACGCCGCGTGGTTCGATCCGACATCGGGCACTCTGAGCGCGAGTGAGCCGGTCGCCGCGATCGGGCGTTCGAACTGGTCGGTTCAGCATCCGACGGAGCCCCTGCTCTACGTTACTGACGGCGCTACGGGAGAACTGGTCGCGTTGGCGGTCGATCGCGTAAGCGGCACGGTCTCCGAAGCTGACCGCGTTGGCGCCGGCGGTGGTCTCGCCCACCTTCACCTCGATCCCCGCAGTCAGACGATTATCGGCGCCGACTACCAAGGGGGCGGCACCGTGGCGTTCCCCCTGGACGGCGACGGCACGTTTTCCGGGGGCGTCGGCCGGGTCGTCGGGCAGGGAAGCGGCCCGGGACCCCGGCAGGACGGACCGCACCCACACGGCGTCGTGGTTGACCCGACCGGACGATATGTCGTCACAGCCGACTTCGGGAGTGACAGCCTCGATCTGATCGGCTTCGACCCGAAGGGCGGGGCGCTCACCGGGCTCGTGCGCCAATACCGGCTCGAGGCAGGCAGCGGCCCCCGTCATCTCGCATTCCACCCGACGTTGTCCATCCTGTATTCGATCGACGAGTCCACCGGTGCGGTGCGGATCTTCACATGGTCGGCCGACGAAGCGGAACTTACGCAGGTCCGGGTGGTGCATACGGATGGCGCAGCAGCCGGCGGAGAGCTGACGGTCTCAAGCGACGGCAGGTTCGTCTACGCGTCCCATCGTGGCGACCACACCATCGTGGTATTCGCCGTGGATCAGTCGACGGGTGACCTCGAGTGCGTGCAGCGCGTCCCGGCCGGTGGTGAGTATCCGTGGTCGTACGCCGTCGATCCCTCCGGCCGTTGGCTGCTCGTGGCGAACATGGCGAGCGACTCCGTCTCGACGCTCGAGGTCGACCACCGGAGCGGAACCCTGAAGCACAATAGCATCGCCCCGGCCCCCTTCCCCAAGCCAGTCAGCGTGTCATTCTTCGCGTAGACCGCCACGAGACGGGGTGGGGTGTCCCGGCCGCGTATCCTGAGCACATGAACGAAATCGTTCAGACACGCCGGACCGACATGCTCCCGTCGGATACAACCCTGCCCGAGGAGCAACTCACGCACATGCTCCCGGCACTATGGCGTTCGCTGGCGCGCGCGACCCGTGTCGCTCAAGATACCCCAGGTCTTGACTCGCAGATGGCTGTCCTCCGGAGCCTGATCGCCACGGGGCCGCAGTCCCCGACCCGACTGTCCGCAGAGCTAAGGCTTGCTCGGCCGACGGTGAGTAACCTGCTTCGAGAGATGCTCGCGGAGTCCCTCGTAGAGCGCACGCCGTCTGAACACGACGGGCGTTCCGTTGACTTTTCGGTGACCGACCATGGCAGGGCCATGCTGGAGCAGTTCCGCCAAGATCGACTCGAGGTGATCGGTGAGGCATTGGCGACACTCAGCTCTGAGGAGCAGGCGGCCCTCAGTGCCGCGTTGCCGGCGATGCGCTCGCTTTTCCACCGCTTTCTCGAGATGGGTCGGGCGCGGAACACCGGCCTGGACGACGGTCCCGCTGGCTCGATCTCAGAGAGTTCCGCGGCGCCCGACGACGTGGGGACCTGATCCTGGTTACACATCGTCAGCTAGCGCCTTCGCTCATGAGGGGCATGGAGCAAGCGTGACCTCGGTCGCCAATTCGCGAGCGCAGGATCCACCGGGCATGGATCCCTCTGCGGGCATTGAATGGTCAGTGGACCCACGCATGCAGTTCGCGTCGGCGAGCGGACCATAGCTGGTCGGTTCGAGGCTTCGAGGGCGAGTACGCTCCATGCCGCTCGATCCTCTTCGAGGAAGCAGTTCGTGGCCAGAGCGGGTTGGGGTCTCGCAAACGGAGCACCTAGCTCACCGCTACGGTGGACGAATGCGGAGAGTCGGAATGCTCAGGCCGGGGGTGAACAGTCTGCCATTCGATCTTCGCGTCAACCACAGCGTTTTCCCGGTGAGTGTGCTGTCGTTTTCCGCCCGACGTGACGCCGCCGTTGCCGAGCTCAATGTAGAAATCATGGGCCTCGACGCGCGCTTGCACGGAGTTTGGGGCGACCCAGTCACCCGAGGGCCGCGTTCGCTGGACGTATCAAGGCCACTCGACGTCTATGTGTTCACTACCGAATCGAGCACCGAGCCCCGGGTATCACTCGCGGGCGTCGAAATCCCTACGATCGTGACACTTGATGATTTCCTGCTTCTCGTGTCCTGGTCCAGCACGAGTGGGAATCGCCGAAGTGACGACCTGGTCATCCTCTGGCGCGCCTCGGACAGACGCGCTGGGCGAAACCCCGTGCAGTTCCAGGGGAACGATGCGATGAAACTCCGAGAGTATGCCACGAAGCTCGATCGTCGCTTCCCAGCTGCGCTCGGGCACGGCAGACGAGTTCGATCAACCGCAGTGGCGCAAGCGACGATTCGGAGGCGATCGATGATGCGAAGTGGCGCCGGAGACGTGGACGCTACAACCGATCCAGTACGAGCATCGGAACTCACTCTCCGCGGCTTACGCGGCTTTCGCGACGACGCGCACCTTAGGTTGGCGCAGCCAACAGGCGCACCAGGGAGCGGTCTGACCATCGTCGTCGGCGCCAATAACGCAGGAAAGTCGACCGTCTGGGAGGCATTCGATGCGCTTGCCAGGAAGGCCAAATACGACATCTCCTTCTCGGAGGGCAGTCGAAACCGCCTGTCCGCGGACGGGGTTTACATCCGTCTCGAGCGTGCCGACGGGTCAGCGTACGTCCTCCGTAGCCGCAACCCGGACACGAGCGAGACAACCGGCGCATGGGACCCGGGGGATCCAGACGGCGGCGATCCGCAGCCGTTTGAGGTCGTGTCCGTTCCCTCGAGGCGCCAATTCCAGGCGAGCTTCAGCAAGAACATCACCAGTCAACGCGACTGGATGACGAGCGGGTCGGATTTCTCTCGCTCCCGCCAGTTCGACCAGTCCTCCCAGTTCACCGGACGCCTCTTCGATCTTCACAACGACGACGCAAAGAAGTCCAAGTTTGACCTCTTGATGACCGAGGTGCTGGGCCACGACCTGAACTGGAAGATCGACCTCGCGGACGGCCAACAGGGGCAGTCGTACTATCTGAAGATCTCCACCGGCGCCGGGGTGAACCACACGAGTGAAGGTCTGGGCGACGGCATCATCAGCCTTCTGTTCATTGTGAATGCCCTTTACGACTCCGAGCCGGGCACACTTGTCACGATCGACGAACCTGAGCTGTCGCTTCATCCCCAGCATGTTCGACGACTGGGGCGGCTCATCTCACGGTTCGCCCGCGACCGACAGATCGTTGTGTTCACTCACTCCCCGGCCCTAGTTTCATGGGATGACATCGCGTCCGGTGCCGAGATCGCGCGTGTGTACAAGAACGAGGACCAGTCCAAGATCGCGCAGGCGAGTCGGGCTGTCGTCGATGATGTGAGCCGCGCACGAGGGGGTTGGGTGAACCCTCACGTCTTCGGCTCCGATGCTAACTCGACGCTGTTCCTCGACGACGGTGTCATCGTCGTCGAGGGACAGGAGGACGCGGCGCTGCTACCGAGAGCATTCGCAGAGTCGGAGGTGAGGTTCAACGGTTCGATCTTCGGCTGGGGCTCGGGCGGCCAAGGGAATGTGCGGCGCATCCTTGCGCTCCTATTGGAGCTCGGGTTCACCCGTGTCGCGGCGGTACTCGACAACGACGTGCCTGACACGGTTGCGCGACTGGGGTCTGCCCCGAGTCTTGTTGACAGTCGGGGGTTGGGGTGATCAGGCCGCTTCTGCGTCCTTGTAGATCATCTCAAACTCGACGGGGGTGAGTTTGCCGAGGCCGCGTTGGCGGCGCCTGCGGTTGTATTTCGTCTCGATCCAGGTGACCATCGCGAGGCGAAGATCGGCGCGGGTGTCCCAGCGCCTCGTGTCGAGCACGTTCTTTTGGAGGAGGCTGAAAAAGCTCTCCATGCTCGCGTTGTCACCGGCCCCGTAAGACCGGCCCATGGAGCCGACGAGGCCGTTGTTGCGGAGCAGGTTCTGGGTGCGTTTCGCGCGGAACTGGCCGCCTCTGTCGGAGTGGCAGATCGTCCCGTGGGGTGAGCGCAGCGCGATCGCGTTGCGCATCGCCGCCCGCGCGAGAGATGACTTCATGCGGGTGTCGATGGAGTAGCCGACGATCTTGTTCGACCAGACGTCCTTGATCGCGCAGATGTAGAGCTTGCCTTCTCTGGTCGGGTGTTCCGAGATGTCCCACAGCCAGACCCTGTTCGGCCCGTCGGCGACGAACTCGTGCCGGATGACGCCGTGCTCGTCGACCACGGCGAGCAGGTCGTCGTGCGGCGCGGGTCCGGTGCTGCCGGGCTTGCTGCGCTTGCGGTGGTGCGATGCGTGGATCCCCGCGATCCGGCAGAGTCGGTGCACCCGGTTCTCGCTCGCGGTGACCCCGTGTGACTGTGTCAGTTTGGTCTGA
>NZ_DEPK01000229.1:0-7935 GCF_002358725.1 Microbacterium sp. UBA3394 | reverse complement strand
GCGTGGACTGACCGCGCCGCCGGCTGGCGTCAGCCCTCGCCGAGGCAGAAACGCAGAGTCTGCGCCCGCCGAGCAGCGCTTCCCCTTTCGCTCCGCAGTCACAATCTGCGGGTCGTCCCGCCCCGGACCCGCATGAAGTGACCGCGGAACGCTTTCTCTTCCGCTCCGCAGTCGCAACCTGCGGGTCGTTCCGCCCCGGACCCGCATGGAGTGACTGCGGAGCGACGGAGGACACGACACGGGACCGGCCCACGGGGCGATCGAAGAGACCTGACGACGCTCAGGTCAGCGTGGCACCAGGTGGTCCCACGAGACGGGGTCGACCGCTGCGACGACGGCCCAGTCGTCGGTCTGCCAGGTGAACGTCGCGATCGCGCAGGTCGGCATCCGGTCGATCCGCCCCCGCGAGAGAAGCGCCGCGAGCTCGGTCATCCCGGGATCATGGGCGACGACCATCACATCGTGCGATCCCGACGCGACGGCCGCGGCGAGCAGCTCGTCGGCCGAGGCGCCGTAGAGGTCGGGATCGAGGCGCACCGTCACGCCGAACCGCTCGGCGAACGCTTCGGCCGTCGTGCGCGCGCGAACCGCCGTGCTCGACAGCAGCACGGCGGGATGCACGCCGGCATCGGCGAGACGTTCGGCCATGAGCGGGGCGTCGTGACGGCCGCGCGCATTCAGGGGACGGTCATGGTCGGACCGCACGGAGTCGGACCAGTCGGATTTCGCGTGGCGGGCGATCGTCAGACGGATCATGGGGCCTCCTCGGTCTCTCTTCCGCACCGGATCGGACGTCACGCCGTGACGTACACCCACGCCGTGCGGCCGCTCTCCACGGCCGCTTCGACGCGACGATACAGCGACACTTCGTATTCGTCTGCGGCGTCGATCTCGTCTTCGCTGAGGTACAGCACGACGCCGGTCACCTTGTCGCGGGGGCTCCCGGTCTCCCGGACGATCGGGTGCACGTCCAGGCCGGACAACCCCGCGACCCGCGCGTCGCCGATATCGGCGTAGTCGACGGTGTAGCCGGGGAGCACATCCTCATCCGACCGCGGCACGCGACCGAACGTGTCCAGCTGCACGTCGCGGTGCTGCAGGGTTCCGTAGCTGAACAGCAGCTGGTCTGCACTCACCCGGCCAGCGTAGCGACACTCATCCCAGGATCGCGTGGGCGACGGTGTAGATCGCCACGCCCGCGAGGGCTCCGATGACGGTGCCGTTCAGCCGGATGTACTGCAGGTCTCGACCGACCATCAGCTCGATCTTGCGGGTCGTGTCCTCGGCATCCCACCGCTCGACCGTGTCGGTGATGATCGACGCGATGTCGTGACGGTGACGGTCGACGACGAACACCACGGCGTCGGTGACCCAGGTATCCACGCGGCGTTGCAGGCCGGCATCGGTGCGCAGACGCTCGCCGATCTGCGCGAGGGCCTCGGCGGCCCGGCGGCGGAGGTCGCTGCGTTCGTCTTCGAGGGCGGTGAGCAGACCGGCCTTCGCTGTCCCCCACGCGTCCGCCGCGAGCGCGCGCACCCGCGGGCTGTCGAACACGGAGGTCTTCGCGTCCTCGAGTCGGCCGATGGTCACCGGGTCGTTCTGGAGGTTGTCGGCCAGGCGCGACAGGTAGCCGTCGATCGCGTGCCGCGCCTGATGGTCGGGATCCGCACGCACCTTGTCGACGAAGGCGACCGCCTCGTTGTAGACGGTGTCATCGACCAGTCGATGGGCGATCTTCGGCACCCACGACGGCAGGCGGCGGGAGACGAGCCCCGAGAAGGCCGAGCGGTTGGCGTGGAGCCATGCCCCGATCGTGTCGACCGCCAGGTCGACGGCGGGGCGGTGCGCGTCGGCGGCGACCACGCGCTCGAGGCGTTCGCCGAGCGGCGGGCCCCAGTCGGGCTCGATGAGGTGCTCACGGGCGAGCGACTCGATGACGTCGCGCACATCGTCGTCGCTGAGCGCCCGCAGCACTCCGGCGGCAGCGGCCGCCGCCTCCGCCGCCACGCGACGGAAGTTCACCGGATCGACGAGCCACTCGCCCACGCGCGACGCGATCGGCGTCGACTCGAGCTTGTCGCGGACGACGTCGGCGCGCAGGAACTCGGTCTCGACGAATTCCCCCAGGGTGCGCCCGATCTCATCCTTGCGCCGAGGGATGATCGCGGTGTGCGGAATCGGGATTCCGAGCGGATGCCGGAACAGGGCGGTCACGGCGAACCAGTCCGCCAGTGCGCCGACCATGCCCCCCTCGGCGGCGGCCCGCACGTAGGAGAGGGCCGGGATGTCGCGCTCGAAGGCGAAGGCGATCGCGAAGACGAGCGCCATCGCCACGAGGGCTCCCGCTGCGACGGCCTTCATCCGCCGCAGGCCCCGCAGGCGCGCGCGGTCGGCGGGACTCAGGTCGGCCGCCCGGATCGATGCCACATCAGTCCTCGACCGGACCGAGCAGCGCCGTCGCCACCGCCGCGTGCGCGGATTCGGGGTCGGACGGGTGGAACAGGCCGGCCTGCACGTCGCGGGCCAGACGCGACAGCTCGGAGCCGGAGAAGTAGGAGCTCCCGCCGGCGACGAGCATCGCATCGTCGACGATCCGCTTCGCGGAGGTCACCGCGCGATGCTTCACACCGGCCAGCAGCGAGAACCACCGGTCTCCGTGATCGACCTTCGCCTCGACATCGCGGGCGAGCCGGTCGATCTGCGGCGGGAGGGCGTCGTAGGCGAGGGCCATCTCGGCGATCCGCCATCGGATGTCGGGATCCTGCGTGTAGGCCTTGCCGGACTTCTTCGACCGGCGGGCGCCCGCGGTCTCGATCGCGACGTCGATCGCGCGGCGGGCGATGCCGGTGTAGACGGAGGCCAGCAGGATCTCGAACACGCTGAAGATGCCGAACAGCAGCGGATCCGGGCTCGGTCCAGGGGGCAGGCGGCGCACGACCCGATCGGCCGGCGCCCGCGCGCCCTCCAGGCGGGTCGTGCGGGACTGGGTCGCGCGCATCCCGAGCGTGTCCCAATCGTCGGAGACGACGACGCGGCCCGCCGACTCCTCGTCGCGCGGCACGAACGCGAAGACGATGCGCGGCGCGTCCGGCGAGGTCGTGTCGATTCCGTGCAGACCCAGCTGCGTCCAGGCCGGTGCGAGCGAGGTGAAGATCTTGGTTCCGGTGAACGCGTAGCCGCCGTCCTCGCTCGGTGCTGCGGTGGTGTCGCTTCCGAACAGCACGAGGTCGTTGCCGGCTTCGCTGATGCCGAAGGCGAACAGCTCGCCGGCCGCAGCCCCCTCCTGCACGAAGCGGAGGGTCTCCAGTCCCCGATCGGCGGCGACCTTCGCCACGCCGGTCCAGACCAGGTGCATGTTGACCGCCAGGGCGGTCGCGGGAGCCGCCTCCGCCAGACGCTGCTGGAGCCGGGCGACCTCCGCGAGCGTCCGTCCCGATCCGCCGAGCTCGGCCGGGACCAGCGCGGCCAGGTAGCCCGCGGCCCGGAGGTCGGCGAGGTCGTCGTGGGGGAACGTGTTGTCCCGGTCGTGCGTCGCGGCTCGCGAGCGGATGCGCTCGAGGAGCTCGTCGTCCAGATGATCGGCGGGGTCGAACGCGTCGGCAGCCATGTCGCCATTCTGCCCCTCGCACCGCGGCGAGGGGTCGAGGCGGCGGTGCGGTGTGGGTCATGATGATCGCATGTCTCGGCTCACGCGGATGCTGATCCCCGTCTCCCAGCGCCAGTCGATGGGCGATCTGCTGGAAGCGGTGGATCTCTCCCGCGGCGACGGCGCCGCGAAGCGGAGCGGATTCTTCATCATGCTGGTGCTCTCGGGCGTCATCGCCGTCGCCGGGGTGCTGGCCGACTCCACGGCGACCGTGATCGGGGCGATGATCATCGCGCCGCTGGGCACCCCGATCCTCGGGATCGCGGCGGGCATCGTGACCGGTCACCGCGGCCTCGTGGCCCGGTCCTTCCTGTGGGTCCTGTCGGGACTGCTGATCGTCGTGCTCATCGGAGGGGCGCTGTCCACGTTCATCGCGGACCCGGCCGAACTCGACAGCAACTCGCAGATCAGCGGACGCACCTCGCCGCAGCTGCTGGATCTGCTGGCGGCCCTGGCGACCGGGACCGCCGGAGCGTTCGCGATGACGCGGCGCGACCTCAGTGCCGTGCTGCCCGGCGTCGCGATCGCGATCTCGCTCGTGCCGCCCCTCGGGGTCGTCGGGGTGTGCGCCGGTCAAGGGGCATGGGACGAGGCGTTCGGTGCGCTGCTGCTGTTCGCCTCGAACGTCGTGTCGCTCGTGATCGCCGGCAGCATCGTGTTCACGCTCGCCGGCTACGCTCGGGAGCCCGGTGCATCGCAGACGGCGAACCGTCGCCGCTCCTACGTCGTCGTCGCGGTGCTCTCGGCCGTCATCGTGCTGCCGCTGCTGCTGAACACCGCCGTGACGCTCGCCGTCACCCACTGGACGGGCGTGATCCGCGCCGCCGCCGGCTCGTGGCTGTCCGACGATGAGAATGCCCAGGTGCAGGGGGTGACGTGGACCGCGACCTCCGCGACGATCGAGGTCACGACGGAGGACGGCCGCATCCCGCCGCTCGAGCCGCTGCAGAGTGATCTCGAGGAGGCCGTCCCCGGGTTCATCGATGTCGACGTCGTCGTCTCGCCGGCGGTGGAGCACGACGTCCTTCCGCGCTGACCGGCCCCGCGCGCATCCGTGCGCGGCACAATGGCGTCATGATCTCCACCGAGCTCGCCGTCGCGCTCCGCGACGCCGGACTGATCTGGCGGCCCGCGTCGGGTGACCGCTTCCAGCTGAACGAGCCCGAGTTCGAGGCGGATGTCTTCACGGTCAGCGAGATGACCGTCGAGCCGCGCGAGTACCCGACCGGGCGCATCCTCGCCTTCAACGGCACGACCGAGTGGGCCCTCGACTCCGTCGCTCTCGAAGACGCGCTGTGGCTTCCGCACGAGGCGCAGCTGCGGGAGATGCTGCGGGGAACCTTCCGGAGCCTGCGACGGCTGCCCGACACGCACGAGGTCGAAGTCCGGATCGCCGAGGAGGACCTGGTGTTCGAGCACCCGGAGCCGTGCGACGCCTACGCCCTGGCGGTGCTCGAACTGCTGCGCCGCGTGGCCTGAACGGACCGTCAGAGGATCGTGGAGACGGGCTCGGTGTCCGGAAGAGGCGACGCGTCGCGGCCGCGCAGATCCGGGAACCCGCGCACGAAGACGACCGCGACCACGACGCCGACCACCGCGAAGGCGGCCGCGGCGACGTAGGCGCCCTGAGGGCCGACACCGTCGATGAGGAAGCCGGCGACGGCGGAGCCGGCCGCGGCGCCGATCAGCTGACCGGTGCCGATCCATCCGTACGCCTCGGCGGTGTCGCTGAACTTCACGCTCACGGAGGTCATGGCGAACATGACGGCGAACGCCGGCGCGATTCCGGCTCCGGCCAGCAGGAGGGTGCCGCCCAGCCACCACACGTCGAGGGAGATCATCGTGAGAGCCAGCCCCGCGGCGACGATCGCGAGCCGACGGGCCATGGCCCAGCGCCCGATCGGCAGGTGCCCGAAGCCCAGCCCGCCGGCCAGGCTGCCGATGGCGAACACGGCGAGCACGAGACCCGCCTCGAGGCCGCTGTGACCGAAGGTCGCCACGACGCCGGCCTCGACGGCCGCGCACGCGCCGATGAGGAGGAAGCCGGTGACGGTCGCGAGCACCACGGGAGGCTTGGTCAGCACGATGCCGAGGCGACGACGG
Source organism: Microbacterium sp. UBA3394 (assembly GCF_002358725.1). NCBI lineage: Bacteria > Bacillati > Actinomycetota > Actinomycetes > Micrococcales > Microbacteriaceae > Microbacterium > Microbacterium sp. UBA3394. Next base: position 2,186 of record NZ_DEPK01000229.1, on the reverse strand, counting down.
CTGCGGGGGATGCGCACGCGTCCGAGCTCGGGTGAGGAGATGAACCACGCACCGCCGCCGACGAGGATCACCACGACCAGCAGCAGGCCCTCGACGGTGCCGACCTGGGTGGAGACGAAGGTGATGACCACCGGGGCGAAGATCCAGATGATCTCCTGCAGCGATGCATCCAGCGAGAAGAGCGGGGTCAGCTGTCGCGAGTTGACCATCTTGGGATAGATCGTGCGCACCGCCGACTGCACCGGGGGCGTTGCGAGGCCGGAGAGCAGGCCGAGTGCCATGTAGGCGGGCACGGCCATCTCGACGAGGGCGATCGTGGCGATGGACGCGGCGCACACCACGAGGGTGAGGGTGAGGACGCGTCGCATGCCCCAGCGCCCCATCCAGCGGCTGGTGACGGGGCCGGCGACGCCCTGGCCGATGGATGCCGCCGCGAGCACGAGGCCGGCGGCGCCGTAGGAGTCGGTCACCTGCTCGACGTGGAGGAGGAGCGCGAGGCTCGCCATGCCGTTGGGGAACCGCGCCGTCAGCTGCGCGGCGATGATGCGCGCCACGCCCGGTGTGCGCAGCAGTTCCCGGTATCCCGCCACGGATAAACGATACGCGCTGCCGGTCGCGCTCCCGTCGTCGGAACGGCGCACGGCCCGGGCGACACGCCGGGCGGGTTCTCCACAGCCTGTGGGATGTCGGAGGCGCCGATTAGCGTGCGAGCTGTGGATGGGGCCGAAGGCGCGCTCCGATTCGGGCGGGAATCTGCGGTTCTCGACCGCTCGACGCGCTCGTCGGGCTGTGGATGAAACGGTGGAGAACCTGTGGTGGGGGTGTTGATGACGAAGGAAAATCACACCGATGTAACTACTATCCCTTGTGGTGCTATCCAATGTCGGTACCCATATGTAGTATTGAGGTCCCGGTGGGGCGCCGCCGGCGACATCACCGGATGTGAGGGGAGAAAAGGGTAAGAATGGCGATCACGGTCTACACCAAGCCGTCCTGCGTGCAGTGCACCGCGACCTATCGGGCACTGGATTCCAAGGGCATCGAATACGAGGTTCTCGACCTGTCGGAGGACCCTTCGGCCCTCGAGCAGGTGAAGGCGCTGGGTTACCTCCAGGCGCCGGTCGTCATCACCGATGAGGACCACTGGTCGGGCTTCCGTCCCGACAAGATCGACGAGCTCGCCGGTCGTCTGGTCTGACCCGTGGCAACCGCCGTCGCAGATCGGCGCGGCGCGGTTGCCGACCGGGCCGCCGCGCCCCTGCTCGTCTACTTCTCGAGCGTGTCGGGAAACACGACGCGCTTCGTCGAGAAGCTGGGCATGCGGGCGATGCGCATCCCTCTCCATTCCTCGGAGGCGTCACCGCACATCGAGGAGCCGTACGTTCTGATCACCCCCACGTACGGGGGAGGCCAGGGCCGCGGCGAGGAGAAGGGAGCCGTCCCGAAGCAGGTCATCCGATTCCTCAACGACGAGGGCAACCGCGGATGGCTTCGGGGCGTCATCTCCACCGGGAACACCAACTTCGGTGAGCACTTCGGGCTCGCCGGTGACATCATCAGCCGCAAGTGCCGCGTGCCGCACTTGTATCGCATAGAGCTCTTCGGCACGCCAGAGGACATCGATCGCGTCAGCGAGGGATTGGAACGATGGTGGAAGCAGCACTGACCGAGACCGACTTCAAGAGCAACCCGCGGTTCGAGGGGCAGGATTATCACTCCCTCAACGCGATGCTGAACCTGTACGACGCCGACGGGAACATCCAGTTCGACGCGGACAAGCGTGCCGCGCGGGAGTACTTCCTGCAGCATGTCAACCAGAACACCGTGTTCTTCCACTCCCTCAAGGAGCGGCTGGACTACCTGGTCGACAAGGAGTACTACGAGGGCTCCGTGCTCGAGAAGTACCCGTTCGAGTTCATCCAGCAGCTCAACGATCTCGCCTACGCGCGCAAGTTCCGGTTCGAGACCTTCCTGGGTGCGTTCAAGTACTACACGAGCTACACGCTGAAGACCTTCGACGGCAAGCGCTACCTCGAACGCTTCGAAGACCGCGTCGTGATGACCGCCCTCGGTCTGGCCGACGGCGACCAGAAGCTGGCCACGGAGCTGGTCGAGGAGATCATCGCCGGTCGCTTCCAGCCCGCCACGCCCACCTTCCTCAACACCGGCAAGGCGCAGCGCGGTGA
>NZ_DEPK01000007.1:2563-5271 GCF_002358725.1 Microbacterium sp. UBA3394 | reverse complement strand
CGACGTCGGCGACCTGATCATTCGAGCCGACCGCGTCTCGGTGGTGGCGGCGGCACTGCCTTCGCTGTCGATCGCGGGATATGACGTCGTCGTCGAGGCCGAGGGGATCACGGCCGTCACGGTGTCGGGGGACCGCAACACCGTCCGGTCGGAGACGGAAATCGACTCGGTCGCCGTGACCGGCCACGACAACACCGTGGCAGCCGCGAACGGCATCGGGGAGATCGACGACGCGGGAGAGCGCAACACCATCGGCTGAGCGGCGGCGATCGGTTCGCAGCAGGGGAGGAGCACAGCGCGCGGCACTCCGCCCAACAGCAGCAGGGGATTGATGTACTCGCCATCGAGCCGCACGCCGAAGTGGAGCGCGCCCGGCGGGGTATGGCCACCCGCCGACAGCGTTCCCACCGGCTCTCCCACGACGACGGCTTCGCCCACGGTCACCTCGGGCGAGACCGGCTCGAGGGTCGTGACGAGTCCGCCGCCGTGGTCGATCGTGACGACGCCGCGTCCGGCGACCGGCCCGGCGAACGCGATCACCCCTGCTGCCGGGGACGAGATCGCGCCGGCGGGGTCGGACGGGGCGATATCGACACCGCGATGGCCGGGGCCGTACTCGTGCGCCGGCGCGACGAAGGCTTCGATCATGCGGAACGGGTGTACCGGCCACCTCCAGCCGGCCAGAGTCTCCGGCTCGTCCACAGCACGTGCCGGGCCGCCGAAGGCCACGACGGCGACCAGGCTCAACAACGCCGCCGCTGCGAGCGCACGGATGTCTCGGCGGGCTGATGTCGAGGCCGGCAGGACGAGCATGGCCCTATCGTCGCGTCATGTGACGGGTGCGCGTACGCCGCCGGATGAACCTGTGGAGGGCTCCGGCGGTCCGCCGCGTGGGGAGGGCCTCCGGCTGGTATGATCGAGGGGCATCCCGTTCGCGGGGTGACTACGCGTGCCCTCAGCGCGCCGGTTCCGGCGCGTGGCATCCACTCCCTCCGGTCCCCTTCCCGATCCACACATCGGCAGGGGCGGGGGTGCGCCGGGCACCAGGACGCGTCGGCCGACCGGTCGACCGAGAACCGAAATCGGCGCGCACGCGCCAGAACAGGAGAACGGCCATGGCCGTCGTCACCATTCGCCAGCTGCTCGACAGCGGCGTTCACTTCGGACACCAGACCCGCCGGTGGAACCCGAAGGTCAAGCGCTTCATCCTCACCGAGCGCAGCGGCATCCACATCATCGACCTGCAGCAGTCGCTGTCGTACATCGACAAGGCGTACGAGTTCGTCAAGGAGACCGTCGCCCACGGCGGAACGGTCCTCTTCGTCGGCACCAAGAAGCAGGCGCAGGAGATCATCGCCGAGCAGGCGACCCGCGTCGGCCAGCCTTACGTCAACCAGCGCTGGCTCGGTGGTCTGCTGACGAACTTCACCACCGTCAGCAAGCGCCTCGCCCGCATGAAGGAGCTCGAGGAGCTCGACTACGACGACCCGGCTGCGAGCGGCTTCACGAAGAAGGAGCTGCTGCTGAAGAAGCGCGAGCTCGACAAGCTGCACAAGTCGCTCGGTGGTATCCGCAATCTCCAGAAGACGCCGTCGGCCATCTGGGTCGTCGACGCCAAGCGTGAGCACCTCGCCGTCGACGAGGCCACCAAGCTGGGCATCCCGATCATCGGCATCCTGGACACCAATGCCGATCCGGACGAGTTCCAGTACCCGATCCCCGGCAACGACGACGCGATCCGCTCGGTGAGCCTGCTGACGCGCATCATCGCCGACGCCGCCGCCGAGGGTCTGATCCAGCGCCACCAGCCCGCGGACGAGGTCGAGGAGGCCGCTGAGCCCCTCGCCGAGTGGGAGCGCGAACTGCTCGAGTCGGGTGCTCCCGCGCAGTCGTCGGCAGACACCGAGAAGGTGGCCGACGAGGCCGAGGCCACGGCCGAGGCGAGCGAGATCGTCGCCGAGGAGCAGGCCGCCGAGGGCGAGAAGGCCACCGAGTCGGAGGCGGATGCCGCCGGCGCAGCCGCCGCGGAAGCGAAGTAACCGTCGCGCAACCGACACCGAGTATGTTCGGCGGGGCCGTCTGCGGACGGCCCCGCCGAAGCGAAGCACGAACCATCTGAACAAGGAGCCGCCACCCATGGCAAACTTCACGATCGCCGACATCAAGGCGCTGCGCGAGCAGCTCGGCACGGGCATGGTCGACACCAAGAAGGCGCTCGAGGAGGCTGACGGCGACGTCGACAAGGCCACCGAGATCCTGCGCCTGAAGGGTGCGAAGGGCAACGCCAAGCGCGCCGACCGCTCCACGAGCGAGGGACTCGTCGCCGCTCACGAGCAGGACGGCGCGGTCACGCTGATCGAACTCGCCTGCGAGACCGACTTCGTCGCCAAGAACGAACGCTTCGGCGCGCTGGCCGAGAAGGTCCTCGCCGCAGCCGCCGCCTCCCGCGCGGACTCCGCGGAGGCTGCACTCGCGGCCGACGCGTCGGGCCAGACGGTCGAGCAGCTGATCTCGGACGAGGCCGCCATCATCGGCGAGAAGGTCGAACTGCGCCGCGTTCGCACCCTGACCGGCGACGCGTTCGAGGTCTACCTGCACAAGACCAGCAAGGACCTTCCGCCGCAGGTCGGTGTCGTCCTCGCCTACACCGGCGATGACGCCGAGACCGCGCGCAGCCTTGCGCAGCACATCTCGTTCGCCAACCCGTC
>NZ_DEPK01000007.1:1636-2174 GCF_002358725.1 Microbacterium sp. UBA3394 | reverse complement strand
ATCTCCCGCAACGAGGGGAAGCCCGAGGCGGCCCTTCCGAAGATCGTCGAAGGTCGTGTGAACGCGTTCTTCAAGCAGGTCGCGCTGCTCGACCAGGACTACGCCAAGGACAACAAGCAGTCGGTGGCCAAGGTCGCCGCGGACGCCGGTCTCACCCTCACCGGCTTCGCCCGGTTCAAGGTCGGAGCCTGACGTTGAAGGAGGCCCGCACCGCTTCGGTGGTGCGGGCCTTTTCTCATGCCCTTCGATAAGTTGTAAGCGACGAGAGGAATCACGTGATCGATGAAGCGACCGGACGCCGGCGCGTTCTCCTGAAGCTGTCGGGCGAGGCTTTCGGCGGCGGGGCGCTCGGGGTCAACCCCGACGTCGTGTCGCAGATCGCCCGTGAGATCGCCGAGGCGGTGGACCGGGTGGAGATCGCCGTCGTCGTCGGCGGGGGGAACTTCTTCCGCGGAGCCGAGCTGAGTCAGCGCGGCATGGATCGCGGCCGCGCCGACTACATGGGGATGCTCGGCACGGTGATGAACGCTCTGGCGCT
>NZ_DEPK01000007.1:0-1246 GCF_002358725.1 Microbacterium sp. UBA3394 | reverse complement strand
CGCCGAGCCCTACATCCCCCGGCGCGCCGAGCGGCACATGGAGAAGGGCCGGGTGGTCATCTTCGGTGCCGGCGCCGGCCTGCCGTACTTCTCCACCGACACCGTCGCCGCTCAGCGTGCGCTCGAGATCGGCGCATCCGAGGTGCTCGTGGCCAAGAACGGTGTGGACGGGGTGTACACGGCAGACCCTCGCACCGACGCGTCCGCGACCCGCATCGACCGCATCACGTACTTGGATGCGCTGCAGCGCGGTCTGAAGGTCGTCGACTCGACGGCGTTCAGCCTCTGCATGGACAACCGCATGGACATGCGGGTGTTCGGAATGGAGCCGGCGGGGAACGTGACGCGGGCGCTGCTGGGCGAATCGATCGGCACGCTGGTCACGGCGTGATCGCCGCCGGCTGACTAGACTGAGTTTTCGGTTCGAACGATGGGAGTCACTCGTGATCGCTGACGTATTGGCGGATGCCGGAGCGCGCATGGACCGCGCCGTCGAGGCGGCGAAGGAAGACTTCGCGACGGTGCGCACGGGGCGCGCCAACCCGCAGTTGTTCCAGAAGATCCTCGTCGACTACTACGGCAGCCCGACGCCGCTCGCGCAGCTCGCGTCGCTCGCCAACCCCGAGGCTCGCTCGCTCGTGGTCACCCCCTACGACAAGTCCGCCCTCAAGGCGATCGAGCAGGCGATCCGCGAGACCCCGAACCTCGGTGCGAATCCCACCAACGACGGAAACATCGTGCGCGTGACCATGCCCGAGCTGACGGAGGAGCGTCGCAAGGAGTACGTCAAGATCGTCCGTGGCAAGGGGGAGGACGCCAAGGTGCACGTGCGCGGCATCCGTCGCAAGATGAAGGACGACCTCGACGCCCTCAAGAGCGATGTCGGTGAAGACGAGCTCGTCCGTGCCGAGAAGGAACTCGACGCCCTCACGCGCTCGCACGTCGACGAGATCGACGACGCTCTGAAGCGCAAAGAGGCGGAGCTGCTCGAGGTCTGAGTCGCCGGATGACCGACGCGCCCGACGCTCCGTCCGGAGACGACGACGTCCCACCCCTGACCCGGCGGGACGCTGGAGCGCGCCAGGATCCCGGATCCGACGCGCAGGACCCCTCGCAGGCTTTCCAGGAGCACATGCGGGCGATGCGCACCGGTGTCGAGTCGCAGATGGCCCACGCGCGGGCGGAATTCGACCAGGCGAACGAGCGGATCAAGGAGCGGACCGGTCGTGACCTCATCGTCGCCATT
>NZ_DEPK01000222.1:0-28945 GCF_002358725.1 Microbacterium sp. UBA3394 | reverse complement strand
GTCGCGGATGGTCTCGCGGATCAGATACCCCCAGGCCATCGCAGCCGCCTCGGTCACGCGGATGTCGGGCCAGACGGGCAGGATGTAGTCGTCGTAGGTGCCATCCTGCGAGGCGAACTTCGTGACGATCGCCCGGCGGGAGACGGATGCGCGCACCTGCGGCCACGCGCGGGTCTCGGCGTACCGCTCCTCGATCGAGCGGAGTGCGCGGGCGAGCGTGGCCGGTCCCGCCCACAGTTGGATGTGCACCGGGCGCGGGTCGTCGTCGAGCAGCGCTTCGGCGATCAGGCGAGAGCCGGGGGTGTCCGCGGACATGTCCCCCTCGAAATCGACGTTGCCGAAGCGGATGATCCCGCGGAGCGCGTCGGGGGACGGGTATCGGTCGTCGTGGACGGCGAGATTCGGATACGCCTGGGCGTAGGCCTCGACGGCGTCATGGATGAATCGCTCGCCGGGCGCCCACCGCCACGAGGTCTGCGGTTCGGCGTATTCGCGGTCGGGGAGGAAGAACGTCGTACCCGCACCGTCGCCGCGCCAGTGGAAGCGGCTGCTCGCGTAGACGAGCCCCTGCAGGTCGACCTCGTTCGTGTACAGCAGCAGGCGCAGGAGGGAATTGAGGTCATCGAGCTCGGGATCGGCGGTGACGATCGTGCGGACCCGACCGCTCATGCGGCATCGTGCGCGGCTCCGCGCCACTCGGCGAACTCCGCGAGCTTGAGGAACATGTCCTCGAACATCAGGCGCGTGTCGACCTGCGTGTACACACGCATCGGGCGCGCGCCGGCGACCGGCACATACGATCCGCGGTCGTCGAGAGCCGGGGTCGGCCTTTCCACGTACCGGCTCGATGACGGATCGGGTTCGAACAAGGACTGCAGCGCGGTGAGCAGCACGAGCGGCGAGTCGCCGAGGGCGTAGGTCTCGGATGCCCCACCGAGGAACGATCCCGCCATCTCGACGATCGCGGCGATCTCGTCATAGAGATATCGCCCGAGCGGGCCCGCCGTGGCCACCCGTCGCCGCAGCTCCGCGTCGGAGACGAGGCACTGCCGGTAGACGTCGCGCGGGACCTGCCAGATCGGAATCGCGGAGTGACCGAAGACGACCTGGCCGGCGGTGACGTCGATGAGGAGGTTGTACTCGGTCTCCATCGCGTTCGGCGGCGGCACGGCGAGTCCTTCGTGCTCCTCTCCGCCGATCCAGATGAGGGTCATGCGCTCAGCGATCGCCGGTTCGGTCAGCAGGGCCGACGCGAGGTCGGTGAGGCCGCCGCCGGCGACGTAATACAGGGGCGAGGCGACGTCGTCGCGCATCGCCTCCGCGATGATCGCGTCGACAGCCGCCGACGGTCGAGGGGTGGCGGTGTCGGCGAGCGCCTCGTTCGATCCGCGGTGGATCACGTCGGTCGAGAGGAGCCCCATGCGCCCGAACACATCCCGCACGATCGTCTCGGCGTTCTCGGCCGCCCGACCGGAGGGGTCGAACGGGTCACCGTCGCGCAGGCGCGACGCGACGACGGCGCGGATGTCGACACCGGGCGAGAGGAGATGATGCACGAGCTGGTACAGATCGTCCGGGTCGCCGGAGAAGTCGTTGTCGATGATCACCCGTGCGTGCGGACCCGCGGCCGGCGGCAGCGCCTGCCACGGCGCCTCGCCCAGTCGCCAGGTCGGCGCGGCGGGCGGCGTGATCCGATCAGCGGCGGGAATGCGGGTCATCGTCGGCCTCTCGTCGTGCGTCAACGCCCTCCGACAGTACCACCGGTTGACCGGTTGCCGAGATCCGCGCCCGATCCCTCCTCTCGCCAGACCTTCACATCCCACGGGCGGAGAGACACCGTCACCCCCGCGGGGAAGCTCGCCTCATCGATCACCGACGACACGGCGCGCACCGGCGTCACCGCGACCACCTCGGGAGACCAGTTGTGAACGACCCACACCCGGCCGTGCGGAGTGGTGAGAGAGTGCGCGGTGACTCCGCGCGGCGTCTGGTAGAGAAGAGAATCGATCGGCGATCGACCGGCCGCCGCGACGATCACGCGACGCATGGTGTCGCGGTCGAGGATCGTGCCGACGACGGTGACGGAACCGTTGCCGACGCGACTCCGGGTGACGGCCGGCCAGCGGCCGAAGTGCGGATGCCGATAGCGCGCGATCACCTCGGCGTCATCGGCGACGAGGGCATCCATCCATCCGATCGCCTCCCCCGCGACGCCGTCCATCTCGACTGACACCGGCTCGGCGAGCGCGGAGAACTCCTGGTAGTGCACGCCGGCGAGCGCGCCGAGAACCGCGGGCGCACGCTCGGAGCGCACCCTCCCCTCATCATCCCCGAAGCCGGTGCGGGGCCCGACGATGAGGCTCCCGCCGAGTTCGGCATAGTCGGCGAGGGTGCGCAGGGTGCGGTCTGCCGCGGCGACGAGCCCCGGCACGATGACCGTCGGATAGCGAGCGAGCAGCTCGCGTGCGTCGGGCAGGCATCGCTCGTTGAGGAAGCCCACCTGGCGACCGGCGTCGAGCGCGCCGCGGCCGAACGCGCTCACGATCCGCGCATACGATCCGCGGTCGCCTCCCTCCGCCGCGGGCAGGGGCGGCTCGAAGGCCATCATCCATTCGCTGTCGTGCGCGTACACGAGGCCCGCATCCGCATCCGGAACCGCCTCTGCCAGCGCATCGGATGCCTTCGCGAACGACGCTCCGATCGCGGCGATCTCGCCGTAGATCCGTCCCGGCTCGAGATCATGACCGAGGATGCCGCCCCAGTGCACCTCGTGACCGGAGTGCAGCGTGTGCCAGTGCCAGTAAGACACCAGCCGCGCGCCGCGGGCCACCAGCAGCCACGCCGCCTGCGCGAGCTGGCCGTCGTAGGGCGGTCGCGTCATCCAGGCGGGCCCGATCGAGGCGGCCCCGGTCTCGGTCACGAGATAGGGCGCCTCCTTCGTCGCACGCATCCGGTCGGCCATGAGCACGACGTCGGCGACCGCGTTCGCTGCCCAGCCGCCGCCGGCACGGTCGGCCCGCGCGTCGAGGGCATCCTGCGCGAGGTAGTAGGCGTTGCCGCTGGCGATGTCGAGGTGGCGCCCGACCGCGACGTCGTCCATCGCCGGACGACCGTAGGCGATGCAGGTGGTCAGGAAGACCTCCTCGCCGACCAGTTCGCGGGCCAGGTCCGCCTGCCACGCGATGTACTCCGCCGTCACCTCGGCCTGGAAGCGACGCCAGGCGAGGTCGTAGGCGGGGGTCGTGTTCCCCGACGGATCCCACAGCTCGTCCCACCGGCCGATCCGATGCGACCAGTAGGTGAGCCCCCACCGGCGATTGAGCGTCTCGACATCGCCGTAGCGATCCGCGAGCTGCCGCCGGAAGCGCGCGAGGAGATGGTCGTTGTGGATGAGGTGCAGTCCTGCCTCGTTGTCCAGCTGCACCCCGATCACCGCCGGATGCTCCCCGTAGCGACCGAGTACCGCACGGATGACCCGCTCCGCGTAGAACCGGAAGACCGGCGAGGAGTAGTCGACCTCCTGACGACCGCCCCAGGGCACGCGCCCGCCGTCCGTCCGGACGACCGCGAGTTCGGGATGCCGCCGGCTCAGCCAGGGCGGCACCGCGTAGGTGGGCGTCCCCAGGATCACACGGATGCCGCTGCCGTGAGCCTCGTCGAGCACGGGTGCGAGCCAGTCGAGGTCGAACTCGCCGTCGCGCGGTTCCCACGTGGACCACACCGACTCGCCGACGCGGATCACCCCGATGCCGGCCTCGACCATCAGGCGCATGTCCTCGCGCAGTCGAGAGGGGTCGGGCAGGTACTCGTTGTAGTAGGCGGCGCCGAGCAGCGGTCCGTGAGCGAAGGCGTGCAGGCGGTCGGCGGTCGTCATCGGCGGGTGGAGTCGCGCACGACGAGTTCGGGGCGGAAGCGGATGGAGCGCTCGTGGGCGCCGTCCGGCTCGCGGATCTCCTGCATCAGCAGGTCGACCGCCGACTGGCCGATCCTCGTCGCCGGCTGCCTGATCGAACTGAGCGGCACCACGGTCGCCGACGCGAAGTCGATGTCGTCGTATCCGATCAGCGCGATGTCGTCCGGCACCGAGATGTCTGCGATCAGGGCGAAGGCCTGCAGGAGGCCGACGGCGAGCAGATCGTTGGCCGCGAAGACGGCGTCGGGGCGATCGCCACGATCTCGTGCGATGAGCCGCTGCCCGGCGGCGCGGCCATGGAGCACGGTCAAGGCGGGTTCTTCGATGACCTCCAGGCGGGCATCGGGAACGTCGGCGACCGCCCGTCGCGCGCCCGCCAGACGATCCCGCACCTGCCGGATGCCCGGGGAGCCTCCGACGAAGGCGATCCGTCGACGGCCGAGCGAGAGCAGGTGCGAGACCGCGAGGTACCCGCCCTCGACGTCGTCGACCGACACGGAGGGGAGGTGAGAGTCCGCAGCCTCGTGATCCACGAGCACGACCGGGATGCCGGCGTCGCGGAGTCTCACCAGCCCCTCCAGATCGTCATCGGCCGGGGTGACGAGCACCCCGCTGACGCGCTGCTGGAGAAACAGGTCGAGGTAGGCCGCTTCGCGGGCCGTCGCCTCGTCGCTGTTTCCCAGCAGCACCACGAGCCCTGCGTCGGCGGCGCGCGCCTCGGCCCCGCGCGCGACGTCGGCGAAGAACGGGTTGGCCGCATCGAGCACGATCAGGCCGATGCTGCGGCTGCTTCCCGCGCGCAGCTGACGGGCAGCGTCGTTCCTCACGAAACCGAGGCTGCGGATCGCCGCCTGCACGCGCTGGACGGTGGCATCGGCGACCTTCTCCGGCCGATTCAGGACGTTCGAGACGGTGCCCACGGAGACACCCGCCGCCTGCGCCACCTGCTTGATACTGACACCCCGGTTCATGCCACCGCCCCTTCCGTGTCGCCCGTACTGCCGCGGACGATGAGCTCTGGCGCGAAGACGCGGTGCGGCTGCGCGGGCTGCCGTCCCGAGATCGTGTCGAAGAGCACATCGACGACGGCCTCCCCGAAGCCCGCGTGACGCGTGCTGACGCTCGTCAGGGGGATGACCGATGCCGCCGCGAACTCCGTGTCGTCGAAACCGACGACGGCGATCTCGTCGGGAACCGCGATCCCCGCCGCGACGAGAGCCTGGAGGACACCGAGGGCGAGGAGATCGTTCGCGCCGAAGACCGCGTCCGGGCGCGCCTGTGGGGCGCGGGCGACGAGCGCCTCGCCGACCGCGCGCCCGACGGCGAGCGTGCGCTCGGCCACCTCGATGACCTCCCACGCCACACCGTGCGCCCGAGCCGCCGCCGATCCTCCCGCGAGGCGCTCCTCGACCTGCACGACGCTGAGCGGGCCGCCGACGAAGGCGATGCGACCGCGTCCGCGATCGACGAGGTGCTCGACCGCGAGACGACCACCGGCGACGTCGTCGACAGAGACGGAAGGCTGCCGCGCATCCATCGCCCGCTGCCCGACGATCACCGACGCGGTGCCGCGCTCGCGGGCGGCCGCGAGCCGCGCGTCGAGCGGCTCGTGCGACGCGGCGATGATGCCGCGCACCTGATGCTGCTCGAAGAGCCGCAGGTAGGCGTCCTCCCGCTCGCGACTGCGGTGGGAGTTCGCGATGAGCACCGATAGCCCGCGCTCATCCGCCCGACGCTCGATCGACTCCGCGATCTCGGCGAAGTGGGGGTTGCTCACGTCGGGCACCAGATAGCCGAGGAGTGTGCTGACTCCCATTCGCAGCTGCCGTCCGGCGCTGCTGGGCACGAAGCCGAGCGCCTCGATCGCCTCCCGGATCCGCCGGGACTTCGCCTCGGATACGCGCTCGGGGTGGTTGAGGAAGTTCGAGACGGTGCCGATGGCCACCTCGGCCACCGACGCGACCTCGCGGATTCCGGGTCTGGACATTCGCTCCCCTCCGCCAGGCGGACGTGCCACGACAGTAGTCGATCAGCGCCAGTCGTACTGCGCGACGAACCCCAGGCGGTCACGGATCTTGCGCGTGGACATGAGCGACTCGAACTCGCCGAGGTCCTCGGCGATCGGCGTTCCCGGGAACCATGACGCGGCCAGCTCCCGCGAGGGCGTGGCGCACCCGGAGGTCTCGGCCGCCACGTTGTAGACCTCGAATCCCGGCGACGCGTCGGCGAGAGCGAGGGAGACCGCCGCCGCGCCGTCGCGCGCATCCACCCAGGACCCGAGCAGGTCGCGGCGATAGAGCGGATCTGCCGCGCGCGCGAAGGTCTCGTACTCGTCCTCGGCGACGACATTGGTGAATCGCAGTGCCGTGATCGACGTTCCCTGGGCCCACCCGACCAGTTGTGCGGCGATCGCCTCTTCCGCGACCTTCCCGAGTCCGTAGGTGTTGTTCGCGCGACTCACCGTCTCGTCCACCGGCAGCGCCTCCGGCGCGACATCGAACGGGAAGCCCATCGCGGTGATGCTGGACGCGGTGACGATCGTGCGGATACCGGCCCGGTGCGCGGCGAAGAGCACGTGGAAGGTGACGGCCATGTTGTTGTCGAAGGTCGCCGCATCCGGAACGAGTCCGTTGACCGGCAGGGCGGCGAGGTGGACGATCGCGTCGAGACCGTCGTGTCGTGCCGTGACGCCGAGGAAGGCGTCCAGCGTCTGCCCGTAGTCGGTGAAGTCGACGCGTGTGAACCCCGGCCCCGGCGCACCCCCGAGATCGAAGCCGATCACCTCGTGTCCCTCGTCACGCAGTCGCGCGACGGTCGCACGCCCGAGCTTGCCGTTGCTTCCGGTCACTCCCACGATCATCCGGCGCCTCCTCTTCGAGTTGAAACGTCACAAGTCTATCGGCCGCTTCGCCACGATAGACAGCGCATTCAGGCGCGAATAGAATTGCACTCCCGACGGAGGTACAGGATGCCCACTCGCTACGGCCAGCCGATGGACGCGCAGCTGCGCCAACTGACGAAGGTCGCCGTCATGTACCACGAGCGCGGAATCCGCCAGGCCGAGATCGCCGAGAACCTCGGCCTGTCGCAGGCCAAGGTATCGCGACTGCTCAAGCGCGCGGAGAACCTCGGCATCGTGCGCACGATCGTCACGATCGCCCCCGGCCTGCACACCGAGCTGGAGGAGCGCGTCGAGAGCCGATTCGGCCTGAGCGAAGCCGTCGTCGTCGACCTCAACGGAGACGGCGAGGACGCCGACGTGCTCGGCGCCATCGGCAGTGCGGCCGCCGCCTACCTCGAGGGGGCCTTCTCCGGGGAGGAACGCGTCGGCATCTCCTCGTGGAGCCAGACGCTCCTCGCAACCGCGGATCGCATGCGCCCGACGGGCACGCCCGCCGCATCCGAGATCGTCCAGCTCCTCGGCGGGATCGGTTCACCCGAGGTGCAGACGAAGTCGCAGCGCCTCGCCGGCGACTTCGCGCGCATGCTCGGGGCACTGCCCTATTACGTGCAGGCGCCGGGGATCGTGGCGGACCGGTCGACGCGAGACAGTCTGCTCGGCGATCCCGGGCTGGCCGGGGTCACCGAGCGGTGGCGCCATCTCACCGCCGCCGTGGTCGGGATCGGCAACGTCTTGCCGTCGGACCTCCTCGAGGAGAGCGGGAACGCCTTCTCCCGCCCCGACCTCGATGCGCTCCTGGCCGACGGCGCCGTCGGAGACATCTGTCACCGCGTCTTCCGCGAGGACGGCTCGGCCGTCACGGGCGAGGTCGACGACCGCACGATCTCCATCGCCACCGCCGACTTTCTGCGCATCCCTCGACGCATCGGCGTCGCCGGAGGCCCTCGCAAGCTGCAGCCGATCCGGGGCGCGCTCGCGGGCGGCTGGGTGACGACTCTCATCACCGACGAGAACACCGCCCGCGCCCTCTTGGACGAGTGAGCTCAGCCCTTCACCGATCCCGCGGCGAGGCCCGCCATGATCTTCTTGTTGAGGAAGATGAACACGATCAGCAGCACGATGATGTTGATGCTGATCGCTGCGAAGAGCGGGCCGTAGGCGGTCGATCCGAACTCGTCCGACAGGCTCAGCAGGCCGACCTGGATCGTCGCCAGTTCGGGTCGCGTCGTGAAGGTCAGGGCGATCAGCAGGTCGTTGAAGACGCTGAAGAACTGCACGAGCGCGATGGTGAGCATGGCGTTCTTCATCAGCGGCATCGCGATCACGAAGAACGAGCGCAGCGGGCTGCATCCGTCCATCGTGGCGGCCTCGAAGATCTCCCGCGGGAGCGACCGGAAGTACGCCGCCATGAGGAACGTGGTCAAGGGGATGCCCATGGCCGTGTAGGTGAGGATCATCGGCCACAGCGTGTCGGTGATCCCGATGCGGAAGTACACCGTGAACAGCGGCACGAGGATCATCTGGCCGGGGACCATGATCCCGGCCATCACCAGCAGGAGCGTCGTCCGCCGCCCCTTCCAGATCATGATCTCGAGCGCGTAGCCTGCCGCAACCCCGAGGAAGACGATCAGCGCGACGGACGGCAGCGTCACGAGCAGGCTGTTGCGGTAGTTCAAGGCGACGTCACCACGCGTGAACGCGTAGACGTAGTTGTCGAGATTGAACTGCTCCGGCAGCGCCCACGTCGGGTTGGCGAAGAACTCCGTCTGCGTCTTGAACGACCCCATGATCATCCAGAACTGCGGGTAGAGGACCACGACGAGCACGAAGGCCACGAGGAGCCAGATCGGCAGGCGCCGCAGCGCGCGACGGGCCGATCGCTGGACGGGCTGGCGGGGCGCCTTGCGCGAGAAGGGCCGCGCCTGGGTGATGACCTGGGTCTCCGTCATGTCAGTCCTCCACACGCTTGCTCGAGGACCGGAAGACGGCGAGCGTGAACATCAGGCAGAGCAGGGTGAGGATCACAGCGATCGTGCTGCCGTATCCGTACTCCGCGTATTCGAAGGCGGTGCGGTACATGTACAGCGTCAGCGGCGACGTGGTGGTTCCGGGGCCGCCGTTGTTGAGGGCCAGCAGGCTGTCGAAGACCTTGAGCGTGGAGTTCAGACTGAAGATGATCGACGAGAGCAGGATCGGCAGCGACAACGGGACGATGATGTGTCGCACCAGGCGGAATCCGTTCGCACCGTCGATGCGCGCCGATTCGATCACCTCGTCGGGTATGTCGAGCAGCCCCGTGTACAGCAGGACCGCGTAGAACCCCATCGAGCTCCACAGGGTCATGAGGAAGGCGATGAACATCGTGCCGGCGGTCGACGCGAGGAACTCGACGCTTTCTCCGCCGAAGAAGTTGATCAGGTCGTTGACCGGCCCCTGGTTCTGACCGACGGCGAAGAAGCTGCGGAACAGGAGAGCGACCGCGACAGTGGGCAGCACCATCGGGAAGAAGACCGCGGTACGGACGAATGCCGACCCCTTGCGGAGCACGAAGACGTAGAGCAGGGCGAGGAGGTATCCGACAGCGACCTGCAGGGCCGTCATCACGACCGCGAAGCTGACGGTGACCCACACCGACTGCAGCGCGGGCGGGTCGTTGAAGAAGGTGACGAAGTTCTCGAAGCCGACGAACTCGAAGCCCCGCAGCGTGTTGCCCCGGAAGAGCGACAGCCCGAGCGACCACGCCACCGGCACGACCTTCAGCAGGACGTATACCGTCAGCGTGGGAAGGAGGAGGATCAAGATCGCTTTCTTGTCCCCGAATACGCGCGACATCGCGTGTCCTCTCCACAACGGAGAACGTCCGACCCCACCCGCGGCGGGGCCGGACGTTCTGGAATCAACGGCTGGAGTCGACGCTCGCCTGGAGCTGCGACATGTACTCTTCGGCGCTCATGTCGCCGTTGGTCAACAGTGACACGTTCGTCGAGGCGAGCGAGTTCGATTCGCTGTCGAGCAGCGCTTCGAACCACAGGACAGTCTCGTCGATGCTCGCCATCCGCTCCTGGATGTCGGCGGTCGTCTCCGGCACGCCGGTGACCTCTTCGTTGACCTGGAAGCCGGACAGGATGCCGGCTTCGCCGAGCGCCTGCGCGCCGTAGTTCTCCGCGATGCACGAGAACCACGCCTCGGTGTCGGGCCCGTAGGTCTTGGGGTTGATCGCCATCGCCGCACCCGCGTTCGCGGGGTACTGGTCGATGTCGCCGGCACCGCCCTCGACGGCCGGGAACGGCATGAAGCCGATGTTCTCGGCGCCGACGAGGTTCTCGTCGCTGTTGATGTTGCTGAGCAGCCACGTGCCGTCGTACTTCATAGCCGCGTCGCCGCTCATCAGGAGCGCCGTGGCGGCGTCGCCCGGACGGGAGATGAAGCCGTCGCCGAACGCTCCCGACAGAGCGAGGTCCTGCAGCGCCTGAGCACCGGCGACGTACTCGGGATCGGTCAGCGAGGCCTCGCCGTCGCGGATCATCTCCATCGCGTCGGGCCCGATGGTGCGGAACAGGTAGAGACCCATCAGACGCGTCAGGGGCCACCCATCGGCACCCGCCTGGGCGAGCGGCACGTAGCCTGCTGCGGCGGTGGCATCGATGACCTCGAGGAGCTCGTCGTAGGTCTGCGGCTCTTCGAGTCCGAGCTCGTCGAAGATCTCGCGGTTGTACCAGATGCCCTCGAGGTTGTACTGGTACGGCATGGAGACCATCTGGCCGTAGACGTTCTGCACGGTCGAAGCGGCAGCCGGGAGGATGTTGTCCCAGATGCCGGCCTCCTTGAAGGCCTCCTCGTAGTCCATGACGAGGCCACCGGCGCCCAGATCTCCGTCGGGCCGCACCTGCGCGGTTCCGGCGATGAAGTGGGAGGGCAGGGCGTCCTGGCTGGCGAGCAGCGTCACCTGCTGCACCGTGTCCGCCTGCGCGATCGTGCGGTGCTCGAGCGGAAGCGCCTCGTTCTCGGCCGAGCACGCGTCGGCGGCGAGCGCGTCGAGCTGGTCGCGGAGCGCAGCGTTCTCGTTGGCGCTCATGACGGTGAAGGCTTCGCCGTCGGTCCCGCCGCCGTCGGCACTGCCGCCTCCGTCGTCGCCACCCGCGCACGCGGCGAGCGGAACGGCGATGGCGGCGAGCATCCCTGTCGCGAGCAGGACTCGGCTCTTGCGTCGAGTGTTCATACGTCCTCCTTGACGGGCGACCCCGGGTCGTGGTCGCGTGCTGTGTCTGCGTGGCCAGTGTAGAAACAGAGTGGTTGATCAGTCAAGCCTGAATAGATATGCACTCAGGTTTCGGTCTGTCGTGTCCGCAGCGAGACGCGCCATGCGGTGCGCACGAGCGCGATGCGGTGCGCATCGGGCAGCGCCGGACCGACGGACGCCGATCCGAGACCCGCCTGAGCGTGATCGATGTTCAGCCACACCGACCCGCTGTCGCTGAGCTGGTGCGGGAAGCGCGCACGCTGGAGATCGAGGCTCGTCCACCGCCGAGCGGCGAACGCGAAGTCGGGATGCCCTTGCACCTCGAGCGTCGGAAGCTCGTCTCCCGTCACGCGCAGACGTCGCGTGTCGAGATGATTGCCGTTCTCCTGCGGGACCGGGTAGGGCACTTGCAGATCGTCGATCGAAGAGCGCCACGCGCCGATGCGCGATCCGGCCGCGGAGTCGGCGTAGGTCTCGCCCGGCCCTCGCCCGAACCACTCGACGGCGTCGTACCCTCCGGGGAGCTGGAACAGCAGCCCGAGACGCGGCAGCACGATGTCGAGAGCGCGATAGGGCGTCGGCGACCACGGACCGGTGAAGTCCACGACGACGTCGAGGTCGACGCCGCCGGGTGCGGGACGCCAGACGAACTCGTACTCGACGGCGTGGGCGTGTGTCGATGCCGCGAGCCGGCCGTTCACGTGCACCTCGCCCGCTTCGGTGCGCACGGAGTCGACCCTCGTGATCATTCGGTCCATCCCGACCGCCGCCCACACCGCGGCGAGGTCGTTGCGCCCGCCCTGTCCTCGATCGTTCTCCGTGGGAGCCCGATGCACGTCGAGCCACGGCCCGTCGAGCCTGAGCGACCCGAGCGAGATCAGCCGGCCGGTGGCGGCGTCGACGCGGGCATCGCCGACGCGGAGCGCATCCGCCGATTCCGCCAAAGCCACGGCACCGGGCGGCGGGGCGACGGATGCGGGCGGCGCCGGCGACGGAAGCCGTCCCTGCCCCCACGCGACGACGTGGCCCGCATCCGCCCAGGACGCATCCGCGGCGAGCACTGCTTCGACCGTGAGCCACCGCTCACCGTCGAGATTTCCGGCCGGCAGCGGCGGCAGCGGGAGGATCTCGCAGCCTCCGGCCGGGATGTCCCCGATGACCAGATCGCCCTCCGCTGCGCGGCGCCCGTCGACCTCGAGGATCCACCTCCATCGCAGATCCGCCGTTCCCGCGCTGTGGCGGCGACTGCGGATGCGGATCCCGTCGCCCACCTCGACGCGCATCGGCTCGTAGGCCTTCGCGAGCTCGACGAGCCCCGGCGTGGGCGTGCGGTCCGAGAACACGAGGCCGTCGAGACAGTACCGACCGCCGTTGGGTCGGTAGTCGATGGCGCCGCCGTGGAGCGTGAAGGGACGCCCGGCGTCGTCGACGGCGTCGAATCCATGGTCGATCCACTCCCAAACGAAGCCGCCGCAGAACCGGTCGGAGCCGTCCAGGACGCGCTGATAGTCCTGCAGCCCGCCGGGCCCGTTCCCCATGGCGTGCGCATACTCGACCAGCAGGAAGGGCAGGCGCCGCCGGCGATCGTCCTCGCGGTCGGTGACGCCATCGGGCCGCGGCTCCTCCCGTCGGCCGATCGCCTCCAGGTCGGGCAGCGAGGGGTACATCGACGACGCGAAGTCGGAGTTCCGGTACGACGGATCCCGCTCGTAGAGGATCGGCCGGCTGGCGTCGCGCCCCCGGATCCACTCCTCGAGCACGGCGAAATTCTCTCCCGCACCGCTCTCGTTGGCCATCGACCAGACCACGATGCTCGGATGATTCTTGTCGCGCTCGACCATGCGGCGGATGCGGTCGAGCATGGCCTCGCGCCACGCCGGCTCGGCGGGAGGATTGCCCTCCCACCCCGCGTAGATGAAGCCGTGCGTCTCCAGATCGCACTCCTCGACGACCCACAGCCCCATCTCGTCGCACAGCCGGAGGAACTCCGGGTGCGGCGGATAGTGGCTCGTGCGCACGGCGTCGATGTTCGCGCGCTTCATCATGCGGATGTCTCGCTGCATCGTCTCGCGGTCCACCGACCGCCCCCGCACCGGATCGTGCTCGTGGCGGTTCACGCCGTGGAACCGCAGTGGACGTCCGTTCGCAAGCAGCACGCCCTCCACGATCTCGACCCGACGGAATCCGATCACCAGCTCCACGGTCTCGCCGGGTTCGCCGCCCGGCCCGAGCGCTCGGAGCGTGCCCCGATAGAGCCGGGGGCTCTCGGCACTCCACGGCTCGACGGGCATGCGCACCGACTCCCCGGCCGCCACGCGAACGCCCAGCTCGGGGATGTCGACGATCGCCGAGGCGGCTCCATCGAGCACCGCGTCCACGCGCAGCGTGCCGATTCCGGTGCGGGGATCCAGATCGGCATGCACGTGGTGGTCATCGATCGCGAAGGCCGGGCGCTCGATGAGCTCGACGTCGCGGAAGATCCCGGGGAGCCACCACATGTCCTGATCCTCGAGATAGGTGCCTGCCGACCAGCGGTGCACCCGCACGGCGAGCACGTTGCGCCCGGGCCGGACGGGCGCATCGAACTCGAAGGGGAGCCTGCTTCCCGTCGACCATCCGAGCTCTTTCCCGTTGAGCCAGACGCGGGCGCACGAATCGACGCCCTGGAAGCGCAGCGCGGCGCGCGGAAGATCCCCCGGCACCTCGAACTCGAGCCGGTAGTCGCCGGTCGGATTCTCCGTCGGCACCCGGGGCGGATCGAGCGGGATCGGCAGCGCCGTGTTGGTGTATAGCGGCCCCTCGGGGTCACCGACGAGCGAGCGCGCCGGACCGCCGGCGAGCGGCGTGATCGGCTCGAGCACCCAGTGCGCGGGAACGCGGATGACATCCCAGTCGGCGTCGTCGAAATCGTCCGCGATGAAGCCGTCGCCCGTGCCGGCCGCGGTGGGCGACAGCCGGAAGCGCCACGCGCCGTTGAGGTTCTGCACGCGAGCATCCGTCACCGCGTCGGCACGCGGCGACCGCAGCCCGTGTCCGGGCACGGTCGACTCCCAGTACGCGATGGTCATGCGTCGACTCTCGTGATGAGAAGGGCGAGGGCCTCCCCCTCCGGGAGTGCGACCGGCTCCGCCCCGGCCGCGTAAGCGTCGTTGCGGTGCACGTCGGTCAGCACGAAGTCCTCCGGCACCCTCGTCCGCGTCATGTTCCAGGTGTCGAGCAGGTCGACGGTGAAGACGTCGCCGACCTGGAGTCGCTCGCCGGTGTTGCCCTGCGGCAGGCGGAACGTCCACGAATCGGGCGCGTGCTGCCCCAGATACTGCACGTACTGCTCGCGCGCGACGCCCGCCACGTGGGCGGGGTCATCCCACTTGTCGATCGGATCGAGACCGGCGACGCGCAGGGAGTCCAGCACCTCGCGCAGGAAGCGCAGCCGCGGGGGCGAGGCTCCTCGCAGGCATCCCCCCTCGACCATGTGGAGGCTGCCGGATTCTGTGACGAAGCTCTCCCCGTGCGACGCGTAGGTGCCGGACACCGTCGCGATCCAGAACTGATGCACGAGCTGTTCCGCGCTCAGGTGACCCCACCGTTCGGGAATGTCGCCCTCGTACTTGATCTCGTCCAGCACGACGGGCTTGCGATAGACGTCGCGGTACATGCCGGCGCGGCCGAACTCCATCGTCGCGTGCCCGTTCTGGATGGAGGCGTGGGTGACCCACGGCTGGTTGTGGTCGTGCAGCTCCATCCAATTGTGGATGGAGCGCAGGTGACCGTGCGCGTCGATGTCGGAGAGGAGGACGCCCATCCGATCCCAGCGATCCGCCGGTCGATCGGTGAGCAGATCGAACTCATTGCACAGCGACCACCACACGTGCGGATGCGCTCCGAGGCGTGCGACGAGGTGCCGCAGGTACGCGGCGTCCTCTTCTTCGCTCAGCTCGTCGAGACCGAAATGACCCCGGTCGTAGGCGTTGAAGATGAGCACGTCCGCCTGGATGCCGCGGTCACCGAGGCGTGCGACGAGATCGTCGAGACGCCGGAAGAAGGCGGGGACGGGCTTGCTGACGTCCCACCGACCCGCGGTCTTCTCGAACGGCATCAGGTCGGGTTCGTGCTCGATGTATCCGCCCGCCTGCGGGAAGACCATGAAGCGAAGCTTGTTGAAGCCCGCCTCCACGACGGCGTCGACAGTCTGTCGACGCAGGGCATCGTCCTGGTGGATCCAGTTGTAGACGGTCGACCCGACCGGTCGGTAGGGCGTGCCGTCCGCGTGCGCGAAGTGAAAACGAGACGCCACGCGGACGGGCCCTCGACCCTTCCCGGGAACGGCCTCGAAGCGACCGTGACGGCCGTCGAGTTCGGCCGCTTCGCTGCGCGTGGTCCACTCCCAGCGGCCGGGAAGAGGCGGTGAGAAGCGCACGGCGTAGCGACGGTCACCGTCCCAGAAGCCGAGAACGTCGCGCTCCCATCCCGAGTCGTGCCGGAAGCGCACCGTCAGCGGCACCCGGTCACCCGGTATCGGCGTCACCGGGCCCTCGAAGTCCCATTCGCTGACCTCGTGCGTGCTCGCCGTCGTGACCGTCATCGTCGACCCCTCCTCCATCGGCTATATTGAAACGTACCAAACTGATGCACCGGTCGCTGATGTCGCCACAGCCGCGACCGTCGTAGACCCAGCTTGAAACGTTACGAATCACAGAGGATCCATGAACGTCACCGTCGCGGCCCCCCGCATCGAGCACCATCGCGATCCGCTCGGGATCGGTGAGGCAGCGCCGCGCATCTCCTGGCGCATCGCCGAGGCACCGGCGGGATGGGTCCAAACCGCCTACCGGCTGCTCATCGAGCGCGACGCCGGCAGCAGCAGGCACGAGGTATCGGGCGACGACCAGGTGCTCGTGCCGTGGCCCGAGTCCCCCCTGGTCTCTCGCGAGCGCGCCGTCGTGCGCGTGCAGGTCGCCGGCGCCGACGGCCTCTGGAGCGATCCCTCACCGGCCCGCACGGTCGAGGCGAGCCTTCTCGAGCCGACGGACTGGACCGCCCGACCCGTCGGCGCACGTTGGCTCGAACCGCGCGAGTCCGACGAGCGGCGTCCGTCGCTGGTGCGCCGCTCGTTCACCGTCGACGGCGAGGTCGCGCGAGCACGCCTCTACGCCACGGCGCACGGCCTCTACGAGGCCGAACTCAACGGCCGCCGCGTCGGCGACGACACCCTCTCCCCGGGGTGGACCTCCTACGACTCGCGCCTGCGGTACTACACCTACGACGTCACCGACCTTCTCGCACCGGGAGAGAACGCCATCGGCGCGTGGCTGGGCGACGGCTGGTACCGCGGACGCGTGGGCTGGTACGAGGGCTTCCGCAACGTCTTCGGCGAAGACCTCTCCTTCCTCGGACAACTCGAGATCACCTACGCCGACGGCCGTCGCGAGACGATCGCGACGGACAGCACGTGGCGCGCCGCCGCCTCGCCGATCCTGCGCTCGGGCATCTACGACGGCGAGGACTACGACGCGCGGCTCGAGCACGACGGATGGAGCTCCCCCGGCTTCGACGACTCCTCCTGGGAGCAGGCCGCGGTGCGCTGGCGTGACCCCGCCACCCTCGTCGCGCCCACAGCCCCTCCCGTGCGCTGCACCGAGGAGCGGCGGCCGGTCGAGGTGCTCACCTCGCGGAGCGGCGCGCGCATCCTCGACTTCGGACAGAACCTCGCGGGCCGCGTGCGCCTGCGCGTTTCCGGGCCGTCCGGTTCTACCGTGCGCCTTCGCACCGCGGAGGTGCTGCAGGACGGCGAGATCTACACGCGTCCGCTGCGCTCGGCGCGCTCGACCGACCACTACACCCTCGCCGGGCGAGGCGTGGAGGAATGGGAGCCCCGGTTCACGTTCCACGGCTTCCGCTACGTCGAGGTCGACGGGTGGCCGGGCGACCTCGACGCCGATGTCGCCGCCGGCGCCCTCGTCGCCCGCGTTCTGCACACCGACCTCGAGCGCACCGGGTGGTTCTCCGCCTCCGACCCCGACGTGCAGAAGCTGCACGACAACGTCGTGTGGGGGATGCGCGGCAACTTCGTCGACATCCCCACCGACTGTCCGCAGCGCGACGAGCGCGCCGGCTGGACCGGCGACATCCAGGTCTTCGGCCCCACCGCGTCGTTCCTCTACGACGTCTCGGGCATGCTCCGCGGATGGCTGCGCGACGTCGAAGCCGACCAGCTGCCCGACGGCACGGTGCCCTGGTACGTGCCGGTCATCCCGTCGCACCGCATGTGGACCCCCATCCGGCCGGGTGCCGCGTGGGGCGATGTGGCGACGATCCTGCCCTGGACCCTCTATCAGCGCTTCGACGACGCCGGCGTCGTGCAGCGGCAGTTCGACAGTGCGCGCCGCTGGGTCGACCTCGTCGAGAAGCTGGCCGGCGAAGACCGGCTGTGGAACGAGGGCTTCCAGCTCGGCGACTGGCTCGATCCCGCCGCGCCGCCGGAGGATCCCGCGGATGCGCAGACCGACCGCTACCTGGTCGCGACGGCCTACTTCGCCCGATCCGCGCGCATCGTGTCGTGGATGGCGGCGCTCCTCGGTGACGAGACGGCGACCGCGCACTACGCCCGCCTCGCCGACGAAGTGGATGCGGCCTTCGCCGCTGCCTATGTGCTGCCCGACGGTCGCATGACCAGCGACGCCCAGACCGCCTACGCGCTCGCGCTCGCGTTCGACCTCATCCCGGATGCGCCCCGCCGCGAGGCGGCGGGACGACGCCTGGGCGAACTCGTGCGCGCGGCGCAGAACCGCATCTCGACCGGCTTCGTCGGCACCCCTCTCGTCTCGGACGCGCTGTCGGGTGCGGGCGAATTGCAGACGGCGTACGCGCTGCTGCTGGAGAAGGAGTGCCCTTCGTGGCTGTACCAGGTCGGCAAGGGAGCCACGACGGTGTGGGAGCGGTGGGACTCGATGCTTCCCGACGGCACGGTCAATCCCGGCGCGATGACCTCGTTCAACCACTACGCCCTCGGTGCGGTGGCCGACTGGCTGCACCGCGTGGTCGCGGGCCTGGCGCCGGATGCCCCCGGGTATCGGCGCATCCGCTTCGCCCCGCGCCCCGGCGGCGGACTCACCTCTGCGAGCGCGCGCCACCTCACGCCCTACGGCGAGACAGCGATCGCGTGGCGCATCGACGGCGATCTGCTGCACGCCGAGATGACGGTTCCGGTCGGCGCGACGGCGATCGTCGACCTGCCGGGCGCCGGGCCGGAGACCCTCGGCCACGGAACGCACCAGCGAACGGTGGCGCTCGTCGCTCCCGTCACACTCGCGGCCCCCGCCTGACCGCGTCGCCGCCTGCTCCGGCCCACGCGACGAGACCCGGGTGAACGTCCGAGACCGCTGTGCGCGCAGCCGGGTCCCGGACGCCGGGCCCGGTCTCGTGCCGCCGGTCAGGGTTCCGGTATCGAGACCGCTGCGGTACCGTCGTCGCGACGACGCGCCCTCGCACCGAGGGATGCGCGACACCTCGAAGGACGCCATGCCTCGCACCGCTCGCACCCGCATCCGCTCGATCGTGGCCGGCGCGGTCGCGGCCGCTCTCGTCGCCACCGGCGCTACCGTCGTGACCGCCGCGGCGCCGCCGGCGCCCGCTCAGGCGGCGTACCCCGACACCTTCAACCCGTTCGCGATGAACGGCGGATTCACCGTCTACGCCCGTGAAGACCTCACGATGGGCAACGACGAGACCGAGGGCAGCCTCGCTGCCGGGGGCGTCGCCACCAAGCCCGGCGACGGGCAGTACACGATCATCCACGTCGCCGCCGGAACGGCCGACTACACCCTGCCGACTGTCGACGGCGACCCGACGCGGCTGCTCGTCGGCGAATACAGCCCCGGCAGCGGCGGCATCCTCGCGATCACGAGTGCCGGCACGTCGGAGCCGTCTCTGCAGGGCGACCTCAAGATGGTGCAGCGCGACGGACCGTTCCAGGCCTTCACGCGCGCCGACTGGCTGCGGCTGAACACGAACCCGGCCAACCCCGACCAGACGCCGCTCATCGACGCGACCGCTCAGGTCTATCCCGAGGATGCCACTCCCCCCGCCTCGGCAGCGGGCGACGGCAGCATCTACACGGCCGATACCTCGGCCACCGCCGTCGCCGACTACGTGGAGGCGAACCGTCAGGCCGACTACGACCAGGCCGCCGCGTGTCTCGATGACATCGCCGATCCCGCCCTGGACCTCGGCTACCCGGTCGGCGTGGCCGAAGACGCCGGTTCCCGCAAGGTGCTCGAGCCGCTCAGCGCCGATCGACCGAACGTCGTCGATTACAGCGAGATCGCTGGCGCGGCGCTGCTGCAGTTCTCCGCCGGCCCGACTCCGGGTGCCGCGAATCCGCTGATCATCCGCGTTCCCGCCGGCACCACCGACGTCGTCGGCCTGCGCATCGACCCGCAGGGCACCTACTCGCCGTACACCTTCTGGGACCTCTCGGCGCTCACCGGCGACGTCTCGGTGACCGCCGCGGAGGGCCGGATCGACGGATCCATCTACGCGCCGAACGCGAACGTCACCGTCGACGCGGCACCGCTGGACGGGCAGGTGATCGGTCAGAACGTCGTGCTCGAGGGCGGCGAGGTGCACTCGTTCCTCTTCGCCGGCGAGATCGCGTGCGCGGCGGACAGCGGCACGTTCCGGGTGCAGAAGGCGCTCGAGGGCATCGCCGAGGAGGACCTGCCCGCGGGGACGACGTTCACCGTGTCGTGGACCGCCACCGAACCCGACGGAACCGAGCTCACCGGATCCCTCGAGGTGCCGGCAGACGGCGGCTGGGCCGACCCCGGCGAGCAGTTCCCGATCGGCACCGAGATCGTCTTCGACGAGATCGCCCCGCCGTCGGTCCCCGGCTACGAGTGGGGCTCGCCGACGATCGCGCCCGACAGCATCACGGTCGGCACCGGCACCGCCGACATCGTCGTCACCAACACCGCGACCGCTCTCGTCGGCACGTTCGAGGTGACGAAGTCGGTGCAGACCACCGACGGGTCGACCCCGGCGCCGCCGGCCGGCACGGTGCCGGTGTCATGGACGGCGTCGTTCGGCGGCGAGCAGATCGCCGAGGGGACGCTCGAGGTTCCGCTGGATGGAACGCCCGAGCCCGTCGGACAGGACTTCCCCGTCGGCACCGAGATATCGCTGGACGAAGACCTGTCCGGCGTCACGCCGCCTCCCGGGTACGACTGGACCGGCGCGAGCTGGGACCCCTCGGCGACGTTCGAGATCGACGACACGTCGACGGTCGCCGTCTCGCTCGTGAATCTCCTCACCCCCGAATCCGCCGACCGCACGGTCACCCTGGTGAAGTCAGCCGGCGGAGACGCCGCCGACGATCGGTTCGGCTACGAGGTCAGCTACAACACCGATCCGGCCGGGGAACGCACGACGCGTGACCTGCCCGTGGGCGATCCCGAGACGCTCGACGACCTCGAGACCGACGCCGGCACGATCGCCCTCGCGGAGCTCGTGCCGACGCTCGACGGGAGTCCGACCGACGCGGACGCGTGGGAGCTGCCGACCTTCACCGTCACGACCGACGACGGCGAACCGCAGACGTTCACCCCCGAGAACTTCGAGGGCGCCGGTCCGCTGGACGGCGCGATCGTCGAGATCCCGATCGCCGAGAGCGGCGACATCGTCATCGAGATCTCGAACACCCTCCAGGAAGGCACGTTCGCCCTCAGCAAGGCCTTCGCCGGCATCGACGGCGCGAACCTGCCCGCCACCATCGGCTTCGCCGTCGCGTGGACCGCACAGACGCCGCTCGGCGATGTCGTCACCGGCACCGTGCGCCTTCCGGCCGACGGCACGGCGGTCTCGCCGCTCGACGACGAGGGGCAGCCGGTCACGTTCCCGGTCGGGACCGAGGTCACCTTCGTCGAGCAGACACCTCCCGGTGTGGGATGGATCGACTGGGGAGACCCGGTCGTCTCCCCGGAGCCGCTCGTCATCGTCGGCGACGACGAGCCCGTCGCGACCGCGACGCTCACCAACTCCGCGACCCTGCGCACGAGCACCTTCCAGGTGGTCAAGCGCTTCGCGGGCATCGACCCCGGAGATGTGCTCGCCGGATCCTTCACCGTCGAGTACACGGCCTATCAGCCCTTCGCGGGCGTCGCGACGGGCTCGATCGAGGTTCCCGCCGACGGAACCCCGGCGGGACCGACCGTCGACGGCGAGCCGGTGCAGTTCCCGGTGGGCACGGTGGTGCGCCTGGCCGAGGTCGAGCCCGACGCCTCGGCGCTTCCGCCCAACTACGCGTGGGCAGAGGCGACCTGGAACCCCTCCGCCTTCCTGCTCGTGCGACCAGGCGTCGTGGCGGAGCGGGAGCTGGTGAACTCCGTCTCCGAGCTCGCCCGCTTCTCGGTGGAGAAGGCTGTCAGCGGTGACGCCGCGGACCTCGTGCCGGCCGACACCACGTTCCCGGTCGAGTGGTGGCTCGGCCTGCAGTCGCAGGATCCGCTGAACGCCGGCATCGGTGCGCCGGCGGTGTCGCCGTATCTGCCGATCGGTTCGACGGTGGAGCTGCGCGAGGGCGACCTCCCTGAGATCGACGGCGTCGAGTGGGGTGCCGTGTCCTGGACCGCCGCGGGCGAGCCGGTGCCGACGACCCCGGGCGGACTCGTGGCCTTGCGCGTGGACGGCGATCCGGAACCGCTCGCCCTGGTCATGACGAACACCGCGTCGGCCGAGCCGACCGGAGGGTTCACGGTGGCGAAGACGCTCACCGGCGCAGCCGCATCCGAGGTGCCGACCGACACCGGCTACACGATCGAGTACACCGTCGACGACGGCGACCCGCAGACGCTGCGGGTGGAGGCGGGCGAGACGGTCGAGGTGATGGATGTGCCCGCCGGCGCGACCGTGCGGCTGCGCGAGCTCGCACCGCCGTCCGTCGAGGGCGTGGCTTGGGGTGCAGCGACGTGGGGCATCGACGGCGAGGAGCTGACCCCGGACGCGGACGGCTGGGTGACGACGACGGTGGATGCCGGCGCGACACTCGCCTTCTCGCTCGTCAACACGGCCGCTCCGGGCGCGCTGCCGGTGACCGGCGGCTCGGGGGTGATCCCCCTCCTTCCGGTGCTGGCGGTGATCGCCGTGGCGATCGGCGCGGGGCTCGTCGTGCGGCGGCGGATGGCGTGAGCGGCCGCCGGGCGATGTCGGAGGTATGTTCGATAATGGAGGCATGCTCGAAGCGCTCGACACCCTGACCGATCTGAAGGATCGGCTCAGCGCGCTCGTGCCCGGTGCCTCCGACGAGTTGGTCGCCGGCGCCGTCACCGACGGCGAGCTTGTCGGCGTGCTGCAGGTGCTCGGCGACGTGTCCCGCCAGGTCGATGCGCTGATCGTGGCCTCCACCGTGCAGGCTCAGTCGGCCTCGACCGGCGGTCACGACGAGAAGCTGACCACCCGGCTCGGCTGCGCGAACGTGGGCGACCTGCTGCGCCGCACGACCCGGTGCGACAAGAAGCAGGCGGGCGTGTGGACCGCGGCGGCTGCGGCGTTCCCGCACGAGGTGTCCCTGACCTCGGGCGAGCCCCTGCCCGGTGCGTTCCCCGCCATGCGGGCGGCGATGCGCGACGGCGCCGTGTCGGCCGCCGGGGTCGTAGCCGCCACGGCGCGCCTGCGCGCGGCGTCGGCTCGCATCGACCCGGCCGGGATGCACCTGGCGGATCGCGTTCTCGCCGCGGCCGCGCGCGGCATCCGTTCCGACGACCTCGACGAGCACGGCGAGCCCGTGACCGATGCGCCCGCGGAGCATCCGCCGATGGACGCGTGGGAACTGCGCACGCTCGCCGACGCCCTCGTCGACCGCCTCGATCAAGACGGTGCCGCGCCCTCCGAGGAGCGCGCGCTCCGCGACCGCGGGCTGTGGCTCGGTGCGCGCGGGCGCGACGGACTTATCCCGGTGCGCGGCGATCTCCTGCCCGAGGTGGCCGGGCAGCTGCAGACGCTCATCGACGCCGTGTTGAATCCGCACGGTCCGGAGCGCGCGCCGGGCCCGCGCTTCACCGACGACGCGGCGGAACGATCCGACGAAGGGCCGGCCGTGCACGACGACCGCACGGTGTCGCAGCGCCAGCACGATGCTTTCGCCGTGGCACTGGGCATCGCGGCGCGAGCCGCCGACGCTCCCACGATCGGCGGCGCGGCGCCCACGCTGGTCGTCTCGGTGAGCGCTGAGGACTTTGCCGCGGGTCGCGCCGCCCACATCGACGGCATCGGCGCAGTGCCGGTCGCGGTCGCCCACCAGGTGGCGTGTGGCGGAACGGTGCAGCGCGTCGTGCACGACCCGAGGGGCAAGATCATCGACCTCGGCTTCAGCGGCCGCATCTTCAGCGCGGCCCAGCGGCGGGCGATCATCGCGCGCGACGGATCGTGCATCATTCCCGGATGCCCGGTTCCCGCGCGCTGGTGCGAGGTGCACCACGTCGACGAGCACGCCCGGGGCGGCCCGACCCACGTCGACAACGGCGTGCCGCTGTGTTTTTTCCACCACCGCACCCTGGAGCGATCGGGGTGGGAGATCGTCATGCGAGACGGCGTGCCTCACGTGCGGGGTCCCGCCTGGTGGGATCCGCAGCGACGTTTCCGACCGGCCTCGAAAGCCCCGGGCCACGCGGCTCCGAGTCGCTCACCCCGTCGCGGCAGTCCCGCCCGCGCGCGAGCCGACAGCGGATAGCCCGCCCACGTACCCCATCCCTTCACCCGAGCGGGACGAAGAACCTCGGCATCCCTACACAGACGCACGTTCGCGTTGCGTCGGCCGCGCCATAGAGTTGGCGCATGCCCAGCGATGCTCCGCGTGTCATCACGATCCGCGGTGGCCGCGTACAGCCGAGTGGGTCCTGGCTGTACGTCTGGATCGACATGCGCACCGACGAGATCGCCTACGTCGGGAGCACAGGTTTCGACCCGGAACTCCGAGCCCACCTGCACGTCGACAGCGAGGACCCTGCGCTCGGGCGCGTGCGAGCCACCGTTCCGCGGTTCGACGAGCGGGACTTCGAGGTGCTGGCGTTCGCGCTGGACCCGAGCATCGACCGTCGCGCGGCGAAGGATGCCCTGACTGCGCGGCTCGCCCACGGAGACGCGTCGCCCGACCTGCAGCATGTCATCGACCCGATCGTGCGCGCGGTTCGAGGTCACACCCGCAGGGCTTAGCTGCGCGCGACGATGTCGCGCAGGCGCTGGATGCCCGGGCGCAGACTCGTGAGCACCGGCACGTCGACGTGCGTCGCATCCGCAGCCGACGCCATCGAGGCCTGAGCGAGCACGACGACGTCGGCATCGGCGGCGACGCGGGTGATCGCGTCGGCGACCAGACGGTCGTGCGCCGCGCGATCGCCGCCGGAGACCGCGGCGAAGGCGCCGTCGATCACCTCACTGACGACCGTCGGCCTCGCTCCCGCGAGGTCTGCGCGCTCACCGATCAGTGCGAGCGTGGGCTCGAGCGTCGTGGGCAACGTGGCCAGCACGGCGATGCGATCCCCCGTCGCCACCGCCTCGTCGGCCATCGCCTCGTCGATGCGCAGCACGGGGATGCCGACCTCGTCCGCCGTCGAGGCGGCCAGCTGCGAGATAGACGAGCAGGTGAGCATCACCGCATCCGCCCCGGCCGTCTTCGCCGCACGCACCAGCTCGGCGACCCGCGCCGGAACTCCCGCGGCCCGGCCCTCATCGCGCAGGTCGGCGACGATACGGTCGTCGAGATAGTTCACGGTGTCCACACCCGGAAGGAACTCGCGGGCGAGTTCGGCGACGGGCGCGATCACCACCGCGCCGGTGTGCAGAAAGGCGACCCGTGTGGATTCGGACATGTGTCGATCATCCCCTTGATGAAGTCCGCCGCGTGGATGAATATCCATGCAGCGTTGCGAGAAGTTGCACCGCCAGGTTAGCCTGTGACCACGTTGATGCGAAAGGACCTGCCAATGTCGGCGACCACTCCCCTGCGCACCCACGCCCCGCTGCATCCGCTCACGGCGGAGAACGCGCGCTGGTCGAGCGGCTTCTGGGCCGGCATCGCGCAGCGCACGCATGAGGTGACCGTCCCCTCGATGTGGGACATGCTCCGCGACCCGGCGATCAGCCCCGGCCTGACGAACTTCCGGATCGCCGCCGGGCTCGAAGACGGCGAGCACCAGGGTCCGCCGTTCATGGACGGAGACACCTACAAGTGGTTCGAATCCGCCGTGGCGCAGCTCGAGCTGCATCCCGATGCCGAGGTCGAACGGCAGCTGGAAGACATCGCGGCCCTGATCGCCTCCGTGCAGCGTGAGGACGGATACCTCCACACCCCCACGGCGATCTCGGAACGCCACCGGCAGCAGGTCGTCGCCCTCGCCGATCGCTTCAACTTCGAGACCTACAACCTCGGCCACCTCATCACCGCCGCCGTGCGCCACTACGAAGTCACCGGCAGCCAGACCCTGCTGAACGCGGCCAAGAACGCCGCACGATTCCTGCAGAGCCTCGCCACCGACAAGCCCGTGGAGCTCGCCCGCAGCGCGATCTGCCCGTCGCACTACATGGCCGTGATCGAACTCCACCGCGTCACCGGCGACGAGCAGTACCTGCGTCTGGCCGAGGACTTCCTGCGCGTGCGCGACGAGTTCGAGGAGGGCAGCGACGACAATCAGGACCGCATACCGGTGCACGAGCAGACCGCCGTCGCCGGTCACGCGGTTCGTGCCAACTACCTCTACGCGGGGCTCGCCGACCTCGTCGCCGAGACCGGCGATGAGCGTCTGACGTCGGTGCTTGAGCACCTCTGGAACGACGTCGTCGACACCAAGCTCTACATCACCGGCGGCTGCGGCGCCCTCTACGACGGCGCCTCGCCCGACGGCTATCCCTGGCAGAGCGAGATCAGCCGGGTGCACCAGGCATACGGACGCCCCTTCCAGCTGCCGAACACGACCGCCCACAACGAATCGTGCGCGCAGATCGGCATGATCTTCTGGTCCGAGCGGATGCTCGCCCTCGAGCCCGACGCGCGATACGCCGACGTCATCGAGCGCATCGCCTTCAACTCGCTGCTGTCCACCATCGGCCTCGACGGCGCGACGTACTTCTACACCAACCCGCTGCGCCAGGTGCGCGATCTCCCCTTCCCGCTGCGGCGCGCGGGCGACACCGCCCTCCACCCGGTGCCCGAGCCTCCCGCCTCCGACGCGCGCGGGCGGGAACGGTATCTCAGCTGCTTCTGCTGCCCGCCGAACATCGCCCGCACGCTCTCGCGACTGCACGAGCGCATCGCCTCGGTGTCGCCGGACGGCCTGTTCGTGCACCAGTACGGTGGATCCCGCATCGACGTGCCCCTCGAGGAGGGCCGGATGCTGGCGCTCGACGAGCACTCCGACTACCCGTGGAATGGGCGCATCGTCTTCACCGTGCGCGAAGCGGCCGGCACCGTGCCGCTCCACCTGCGCATTCCGGGATGGTCGTCGGATGCGACGCTCACGGTCAACGGCGAACCGGTCCCGGTGAGCACCCCGTCTTCCTACACCCGCATCGAGCGCGCGTGGTCGGTCGGCGACGAGATCGTGCTCGACCTGCCCATGCCGGTGCGGCTCCTGCGCGCGCACCGCCTCGCCGAGGAGGTGACGAACCAGGTGGCCGTGCAGCGCGGCCCGGTCGTCTACGCGCTCGAGAGCCACGACCTTCCCGAAGGCGTGATGCTCGAGCAGGCCGCTCTCCGCCGCGGCACGGAGCTCTCCCCGGTCCAGGCCGAGATCGCCGGGCACCGCTTCATCGCACTCGATACCGAGATCGCCGTGCTCCCCCGCCCCGACGACACCCTCTACGCCGACCTCGACGAGGGCACCGTGCGAACGGCGGACGCGCGCCTCATCCCGTACTACGCGTGGAGCAACCGCGGGCCCGGCGAGATGTCGGTGTGGCTGCCGGTGGTGTGGTGAGCACCGTGACCGCGCCGCACGTCATCGCGACCTACATCATCGAGACCTCCCTGCCGCTGGAGCATGCCGCCGAGGTGCTCGCGGGCGAGCAGTCCACCGGCACCTTCGTGCGGGTGGAGCGCGAGTCCGACGATCTGCGCGCGCGGTTCGCGGCCCAGGTGGAGTCGCTCGAGGAGATCCCGCTGACCGGCGCATCCCCGCTGCCCGGGTCGGTGGGAGACCCAGCCACGCGGCGACGCGCTCGGCTGCGCATCCGCTTCCCCCTGGAGAACTTCGGGCCCTCGCTGCCGAACCTGCTGGCCGCCGTCGCGGGGAACCTGTTCGAGATCAAGCAGCTGTCGGCGATCAAGCTCGTCGACCTCGACCTTCCTCCGGCATTCGCCGAGCGCTACGCCGGCCCGCAGTTCGGCGTCGCCGGCACCCGACGACTGATGTCCCGGCCCGACGGCGCCATGATCGGCACGATCGTCAAGCCCAGCATCGGGCTCTCCCCGGCCGACCTCGCCGACCTCGTGGGCGATCTCGCCGCGGCCGGCGTCGATTTCATCAAGGACGACGAGCTGCAGGGCAACGGCCCCCAGGCCCCGCTGCGGGAGCGCGTCGCGGCGGTGATGCCGGTGCTCGAACGCCACGCCGATCGAACCGGCGTCAAGCCGATGTACGCGTTCAACATCACCGACGACATCGACCGGCTCGAAGCCAACCACGATCTCGTGCTCGCCGCCGGCGGCACCTGCATCATGGTGTGCGTGAACCTCGTCGGCCTGCCCGGCCTCGAATACATCCGCCGCCGCTCGCAGCTGCCCATCCACGGGCACCGCGCCATGTTCGGGTCGATCAGCCGATCCGAACAGCTCGGCATCGGCTTCCGCGCGTGGCAGAAGATCGCTCGCCTCTCGGGCGCCGACCACCTGCACACCAACGGCATCTCCAACAAGTTCTACGAGACCGACGCGCAGGTGCTCGATGCGATCGCGGCCGTCCGGGAGCCCCTCCTCGGCCTCGAATCCACCGTGCCCGTGCTCTCCTCGGGGCAGTGGGGCGGCCTCGCGCACGCCACCTATGCCGAGACCGGGACCACCGATCTGCTCGTGCTGGCCGGCGGCGGCATCCACGGGCACCCGGACGGCGCGCGCGCCGGTGTGGCGAGCATGCGCGAGGCGTGGGCATCGGCCGCAGCGGGCGAGAGCGTCGAGACGGCCCTCGAGCGCTCCGCCGCCCTGCGCCGCGCGACGGAGGCGTTCGGGGCCGCTCGTGTCTGAGGCCGCCGACGCCGCGCCGCGCGCCGCCTTCTACGGCGACGACTTCACCGGCAGCGTCGACGCCCTCCTGCAGTTCGCGCGCGCCGGCTGGAGCGGCCGACTGTTCGTCGGCCTTCCCGACGACGACGCGCTGCGAGAGGCGGCCGCGACCGTCGACGTGGTGGGCATCGCCGGAATCGCCCGGTCGCTGCCGCGCGAGGCGCTCGACGCCGAAGTGCGCCCGGCGCTGACGGCCCTTGCGGCGCTGCATCCGCCTCTCGTGCAGTACAAGGCCTGCTCGACCGCCGACTCCTCCCCCGACGTCGGAAGCATCGGACGCGTGATCGAGATCGCCCGCGACGTCGTCGGCGACGGCCCCGTGCCGCTGCTCTTCGCCCAGCCGGACTTCGGGCGCTACACCGTCTTCGGGCACCACTTCGCCGCCGAAGACGGCGTCGTGCACCGTCTCGACCGGCAGCCGACGATGTCGACGCACCCGTCGACGCCGATGACCGAGTCCGACCTCGCCCGTCACCTGTCGCGACAGACGGCCCTCCCCATCGATGGGATCCCGTTCACGCGCTACACCTCGTCGGCGGCGGTGACGGCCGCCCTCGTGGACTCCCCCGCCGCGGCGACGGTGCTCGATGCCGCCGACGCCGCCCACCTCGCCCTCGTCGGCCGCGC